>DATIMX010000027.1:0-2745 GCA_035474935.1 Geodermatophilus sp.
CTCGACGGCCAGCGGACCGCGCTCGCCCTTCGGCAGCGCCTGCACGAGCACCAGCTCCAGGGCCGGCGGCGGCACCTCGTGGCGGGCCGAGACCTGCACCTGCAGCCCCTGCGGCCCGGCCGCGACCACCTCCCCCTCGGCAACGGTGCCGCGCCCGTCGCCGACCCGCACCCGCTCGCCCGGCGTCAGCCGCAGCACGTCGACGGCGTGCCGACCCTCGGCGCCGTCGACCAGCAGGTCGGCGGTGTCGGGCAGCTCGTCGAGCAGGAACAGAGGTGCCCCGTCGAGCTCGGGCAGCCGGTCGTCGGTGGGGACGGTGCTCACGAGTCCTCCTCGCTGGCGCTCGTCGGCCCCGTTCGCAGAGCTGCTCCACCCCTGCGTGAGCTCGCAAGCTCGCTCACGGGATCACTTGAACAGTCGGGAGAACAGCCCGCCGTGGCCCTCGGCACCGGCGGCGGCCGGGCGGTCCTCGCCGCGCAGCGCGGCCAGCTCGCGCAGCAGCTTCTCCTGCTCGGCGTCCAGGCGGGTCGGCGTCTCGACCTCCACGTGCACCATCAGGTTGCCGCGGCCGGTGGCGCGCAGCCGCGGCGCACCCTTGGCGCGCAGGGTGAGCACGCTGCCCGACTGGGTGCCCGGCCGGATGTCGACCTCCTCCTGGCCGTCGAGGGTCTCGAGGGTGAGGGTGGTGCCCAGCGCGGCGGCGGTCATCGGCAGGGTGACCCGGCAGTGCAGGTCCTCGCCGTCCCGGGTGAAGACGTCGTGCGGCCGCTCGGCGATCTCCACGTACAGGTCACCGGCGGGCCCACCGCCGGGGCCGACCTCGCCGTGGCCGGTGAGCCGGATGCGCATGCCGTCCTCGACGCCGGCCGGGACCTTGACCGGGATGGTCCGCCGGGCCCGCACCCGCCCGTCGCCACCGCACCTGGGACAGGGCTCGGGGATGACCTGCCCGGTGCCGGCGCAGGTCGGGCAGGGGCGGGTGGCCACGACCTGGCCGAGGAAGGAGCGCTGCACGCTCTGCACCTCGCCGCGGCCCGAGCAGGTGGTGCAGGTGGTCGCGTGGGTTCCGGGCGCGGTGCCGGCCCCGGTGCAGGAGTCGCAGAGGACGGCGGTGTCGACGGTGATGTCCTTGGTGGTGCCGAACACCGTCTCGTCGAGGTCGAGGTCGAGACGGATGAGCGCGTCACCGCCGGCGCGGACCCGGCTGCGCGGGCCGCGCGTGGTGGCCCCGCCGCCGAAGAAGGCGTCCATGATGTCGCCGAGCCCGCCGAAGCCGGCCCCGCCGAACCCGCCGGCCCCGGCCCCCGCGCCGTTGTCGAACGGGTCGCCGCCGAGGTCGACGATGCGGCGCTTCTCCGGGTCGGTCAGGGCCTGGTAGGCGCGGCTGACTTCCTGGAAGCGCTCCTTGGCCCCCGGGTCGGGGTTGACGTCCGGGTGCAGGTCCCGGGCCAGCCGCCGGTAGGCCTTCTTGATGTCGGCGTCGGAGGCTCCGCGGGCCAGGCCCAGCACGCCGTAGTAGTCGGTTGCCATCGAGAAGTCTCTTACCTCAGCTCTCGGCCAGGATCTGGCCGACGTAGCGGGCCACGGCACGCACCGCGGCCATGTTGGTCGGGTAGTCCATGCGGGTGGGACCGACGATGCCCAGCCCGCCGAGGGCGCGGTCACCGGAGCCGTACCCCACGGACACGACCGACGCACCGGAGAGCGCCTCGTGGGCGTTCTCCTCGCCGATCCGCACGAGCACGGCGCCCCCGGTGTCCACCTCGCTGATCAACCGCAGGACGACGACCTGTTCTTCCAGGGCCTCCAGCAGCGGGCGCAGGCTGCCGGGGAAGTCGACCGCGACCCGCGCGAGGTTCGCCGTCCCACCGACCACCAGGCGGTCGTCCCCCGGCTCCACCAACGTCTCGACCAGGACGGCGCCGATGGCGGCGACCAGCCGGCGCAGGTGCGGCTGCGCGGTGTCCAGCAGGTCGGGCACCAGGGCGGCCGCGTCGGCGAGCTTGGCCCCGGCGAAGATCTGGTTGAGCAGCGTGCGCAGCTCGGCGACGTCGTCGTGGTCGAAGTCCACCGGGCAGTCGACCAGCCGCTGCTCCACCCGGCCGGTGTCGGTGATCAGCACCAGCAGCAGCCGGGCGGTGGCCACCTGCACCACCTCGAGGTGGCGGACGGCGCTGCGCGAGAGGGTCGGGTACTGGACGACGGCGACCTGGTGGGTCAGCTGGGCCAGCAGCCGCACGGTGCGGCTGAGGATGTCGTGCAGGTCGACCGCCCCGTCGAGGAAGCGCTCGATCGCCCGCTTCTCCGCGACCGACAGCGGCTTGAGCGCCGAGAGCCGGTCGACGAAGAGCCGGTAGCCCTTGTCGGTGGGCACCCGGCCGGCGCTGGTGTGCGGCTGGGTGATGTAGCCCTGCTCCTCCAGCACCGCCATGTCGTTGCGGATGGTGGCCGGTGACACGCCGAGGTCGTGGCGCTCGGCGAGGGCCTTGCTGCCCACCGGGTCGTTCGTGGAGACGTAGTCCTGGACGATGGCCCGCAGGACCTGCAGACGGCGTTCGTCGTGCGCCACGGTGACACCTCCCCGGACCGGTCGACGTGCCGCGCGAGGGGGACTGGGCCCTCGCCGGATCGCTCCGTCGCACCGCCGGCAGGGCTGGCACTCGCACGGACGGAGTGCCAGACCAGCATACGTGCGCGGAGCTCGTCCGTCGCGCATCCGGCGCGGGCCGGCCACCCGGACCGGCG
>DATIMX010000028.1:0-2009 GCA_035474935.1 Geodermatophilus sp.
GCCACGCTGCTCGACCGCACCCCGGTGGAGAACAGCTACCTGGGCTACCCGATGAGCCAGTTCGACAAGGACGACGTCGAGGAGCTCGGGCTGCTCAAGCTCGACCTGCTCGGCATCCGGATGCAGTCGGCGATCGCGCACGCCCTCGACGAGGTGGCCCGGGTCGACGGCGAGACCGTCGACATCGACGCGATTCCGCGCGACGACCCGACGACGTTCGAGCTGATCCGCAGCACCCGGACCCTCGGCATGTTCCAGATCGAGTCGCCGGGGCAGCGGGAGCTGGTCGGCAAGTTCGGGCCGGAGACGTTCGAGGACATCGTCATCGACATCTCGCTGTTCCGGCCCGGCCCGGTGAAGAGCGACATGGTCACGCCGTTCCTGCTGGCCCGGAACGGCTGGCAGGACCCGGTCTACCCGCACCCCGACCTCGCGCCGTTCCTCGAGCAGACCGCCGGTGTCGTGGTCTTCCACGAGCAGGTGCTGCAGATCGTGGCGCAGATGACCGGCTGCGACCTGGCCCAGGCCGACGAGGCCCGCCGGGCGCTGGGGGACCGGGAGCTGCACCCGGAGGTGCGCGCCTGGTTCATGCCGGAGGCGGTGCAGCGCTATCCGGTGGAGGTGGTCGAGCAGGTGTGGGAGGTGCTGGTCGCCTTCGGCTCCTTCGGCTTCTGCAAGGCCCACGCCGCGGCGTTCGCGCTGCCCACCTACCAGTCGGCGTGGCTGAAGACCCACCACCCGGCGGCCTTCCTCGCCGGGGTGCTCACCCACGACCCGGGCATGTACCCGAAGCGGCTGATCCTCGACGACGCCCGCAACTTCGGCGTCCGGGTGCTGGGCCTGGACGTCAACGCCTCGGCCGGCACCTACCGGGTCGAGCGGCTCGGGTCCGCCCCCGACCCTGAGAGTGGACCTGAGGTCGAGGGTTGGGGCTGGGTGCGGCCGGAGTGGATGCCCGCGGCGATGCCCGACCCGTCCCGCTACGGCATCCGGCTGTCCCTGGCCGACGTGAAGGGCATCTCCGCCGACGAGGTGGAGCGGGTCGTCGCCGGGCAGCCCTACCGCTCGCTCACCGACTTCTGGCACCGCGCGTCGGTGTCCCGGCCGGTGGTGGAGCGGCTGGTGCTGGCCGGCGGCTTCGACTCCCTCTACGGATTCGGGGTCCGCGACCGCGAGGCCGGCCGGCCCACCCGCAGCCGCCGGCAGGTCACCCGCCGCGACCTGCTGCTGCAGATCGGCGAGCTGGACCGGTGGAGCCGCAGCGGCGCGAAGGCCGCCACGACCGGGCAGCTCAGCCTCGACCTCGTGGGCCTCGAGGTGCCCGGCGAGGAGGAGGGAGAGGAGCCCGGGCTCGGCTGGGCCGAGGGCAGCGGGCTGCCGGAGTTCACCGACGCCGAGCTGGTGCGCGCCGAGCTGGAGGTGCTCGGCCTGGACGCCAGCCGGCACGTCGTCGACTTCTACCGGCCGTTCCTCGCCGCGATCGGCGCGGTGCCGGCCGGTGAGCTGCTCTCCAGCCGCAGCGGCGCCGAGGTGCTGGTCGCCGGGGTCAAGGTGGCCACCCAGACGCCGCCGATCCGCTCCGGCCGCCGGGTGGTCTTCGTGACCCTCGACGACGGCACCGGCTGCACCGACTCCACCTTCTTCGAGGACGTCCAGGGTCCCTACGCCTCGACGGTCTTCCACTCGTGGCTGCTGGTGGTCCGCGGGGTGCTGCGCCGGACCGGCCCGCGGGGGGTCTCGCTGCGGGCCACCGGTGCGTGGGAGCTGCCGGCGCTGCACGAGGCCTGGGAGACCGGCGGGCCGGAGGCGGTGGCCGAGCAGATGGCGGCCCCCGGGGAGTACACCGAGCAGTCGATCGCCGGCGCGGCGGCCTCGCGCGGGTCGCGGCCGGTGGTGGTCAAGCCGGTGCTGGTGCACCCCACGGGCTTCCGGATGTCGCCCTACGCCGACATCAAGCCGGCGGGGGAGGACGCCATGACCGTGGCCCGCCGCGACGCCACCCGCCGGGG
>DATIMX010000029.1:0-2456 GCA_035474935.1 Geodermatophilus sp.
AGACGCGGCCGGCCGCCGAGACGGCGAGGGCCGACCCGATGGCCACGAACGCGGCGAGCACCAGGACGACCAGCGTCAGGGTCGAGATGCGGCTGCGGTAGAGCCGGCTCACGCCCTTGGCGTCGACGAGCTTGCCGCCCAGCCGCAGCCGGGTGAGGAAGGTGGAGGCCATGCCGCCGCGGCCCTTGTCGAGGAACTCGACCAGCGTGGCGTGGGTGCCGACGGCGACGATGAGCTTGGCGCCCTTCTCGTCGGCCAGCAGCATCGCGATGTCCTCGCTGGTGGCGGCGGCCGGGAAGGTGATCGCCTCGACGCCGAGGTCCTGGACGCGGGCCAGGCCCGGCGCGCGGCCGTCGGCGTAGGCGTGGACGACGACCTCGGCGCCGCTCTTGAGGACCTCGTCGCTCACCGAGTCCATGTCGCCGATGATCATGTCCGGGCGGTAGCCGGCCTCGACGAGCGCGTCCGCCCCGCCGTCGACGCCGATCAGCACCGGGCGGTAGTCCCGGATGTAGGACCGCAGCGCCTGCAGGTCCTCCTTGTAGTCGTAGCCGCGGACGACGACCAGCACGTGCCGGCCCTCGATCGGCGTGGCCACGTCGGGCACGCCGACGCCGTCGAGCAGCAGGGCGCGCTCGCGCTTCATGTACTCCATCGTGTTGGTGGCGAACGCCTCCAACTGGACCGACAACCCGGCCCGGGCCTCGGCCATCGCCTCGGCGACGGTCTCCGGGGTCTGCTCGGTGCCCTCGGCGACGACGGTGCCGTCCTCCAGCAGCAGCTGGTTGCCGTCGACGCGGACCCCCGTCCCCTCCTTGACCGCCGAGAGCACCTCCTTGCCGACGCCGTCGACGAGCGGGATGCCGGCGTTGACGAGGATCTCCGGGCCGAGGTTCGGGTAGCGGCCGGAGGTGCTGGGCGCGGCGTTGACCACCGCGGCGACCTTGCACGCGACCAGGGAGTCCGCGCTGACCCGGTCGATGTCGACGTGGTCGATGACCGCGACGTCCCCCGGGCGCAACCGCTTGGTGAGGTTCTTGGTGCGGCGGTCCAGCCGCACGGTGCCGGTCACTCCGGGGGCCGCTTCCGGCGCCCGGCCACGGCGGAGGGACCCGATGCGCATGGCCTGCACTCTCCCACGGAGGCTCGACACCGCCGTCCTCCGACGCGCATCGGCGACCCTCCAGTGACGCAGAGTGGCCGACACCACGGGAGAGCGACACGCCGGGCACGCGCCGCTCACGAGCCCCTCCGGAGCACGCAGGCGTGCTGTCTAGCGTTGTCCGGGTGACTCCAGGGGCGCGGGCGGTCGGTCGTACGGACTCCGACGACGATGTCCGGCTGGAGGCGCCCGAGGCGGTCGGCGCCGAGCTGCCCGAGCCGGGGACGCCCGACGACGGGGCGCCTCCACTGCCCGGTGCCACCACACCCGCCGCTCCCCCGGCTGCTGCCGAGGCGGAGCAGGCCGGGCGCGGCCGTCGCCGGCGCGCCCTGCGCGGCCCCGGCCTGCGGGAGCGGCGCCGCCAGCAGACCCGCGCCACCATCATCGAGGCCGCCGCCGAGCTGTTCGCCGAGCGCGGCTTCGACGCGGTCAGCGTCGTGGAGATCGCCCAGCGCGCCGGCGTGGTCGAGAAGACGGTGTTCAACCACTTCCCGGTGAAGGAAGGCCTGGTCTTCGAGGCCGACCCGCCGATGCGAGCCGCCCTGCTCGACGCGGTGCGCACCCGCCCGGCCGGGGAGTCGGTGACCGCGGCCGCGGGCACGTACGTCGTCCGGGCCATGAGCGGGCTGGGCGCGCCCGAGGCGGCGGCCGGCGTGGCCGAGATGGCGCGGATCATCCGCGGCAGCCACACCCTGCAGGTGCGCGAGCGCGAGATCCTCGGCGAGCTGACCACCGCGCTGGCCTAGCTGATCGCCGAGGAGGCCCGGCCCGAGCCCGGCGAGCTCGCCCCGTGGCTGGCCGCGCACTCGGTGCTGGGCCTCTACCAGGCACTGCTCGAACTGGCCCGCGACCGGGTGCTGGCGGGAGTGAGCGGACCGGAGCTGGGGGCCGAGCTGCGCCGACAGGGTCAGCGCGGCCTGTCCCTCTTGCAGTTCGGTCTCGCCGGCTACGCGAAGCGGCGGTGAGAGGTCAGGCGATCTGGAGCGCCTTGAGCAACTGGTCGGCGCGGTCGCCGGGGATGTCGGGGTCCTGGGTGAAGAGCGCGATCGCGACCATGTAGCCGTCGTCGGCGGCCCAGGCCCGGCCCTCGTCGCAGAGCCGCCGGATGTGCGCCCGGACCTTGGGCTCGTTGCTGTACGGGCCGAAGTCCAGCGCCATGGCCAGGAAGTTGGCCACGCGGTAGCCGAGGTCGCCGGCGGTGGCCACCGTCGTCGCCGGGTCGGAGTAGCTGGCGACGGCGGTGATCACGTTCGGGTAGCGGGCCTTGAGCAGCCGCAGGACCAGATCGTTGCCG
>DATIMX010000030.1:0-11709 GCA_035474935.1 Geodermatophilus sp.
GGCCGCCGCGCCGGGCTCGCCGGTCGCCAGCAGCGCCAGCGCCGCCGACCCCGCACGCTCGGCCCCGGCCAGCCGGCACAGCCCCGCGGCGCGGGACAGCAGCCCGCGCTGGGCCAGGACGGCCGCGGTCACGCCGGCCGCCCGCGCCCGGTCCGGCGCGGTCTCGTCGGCCAGCACCGTGTCGGCCCACTGCAGCGCACCGTCGAGGTCCCCGGCCAGCGCGGCGGCCTGCGCGCGCCGCCCGGCCAGCGACGCCACCGGCGCCCCGCTGCGCGCCGCCTCGCCGAGCAGCTGGGCGGCCAGCGCCGGGTCGTCGGTCAGCGCCGCCTCGCCGTGCCGTTCGAGCAGCCGGGCGGCGTGCCGGTCCCGCACCCGCTCGGCGGCCAGCCGCCGGGCCAGCTCGACCGGTTCGTCGCCGCGCTCGACCAGCAGCGCCAGCAGCTGGCGGCGGACCCGCCGGGTCACGTCGGGCGGGGTGACCGTCAGCAGCGCACGGGCCGCCAGCGGCACCACCTCGCCGGTGCCCAGCAGCAGCCCGGTGGCCCGGCCGGCGTCCAGCAGGTCGACCGCCCGGTCCGACGACACCCCGAGCAGCTCGCCCAGCACGTCCTCGTCCAGCGGCGCCCCGGCCGCGAGGGCGTGCAGCAGCGCGCGGGTCTCCTCCGCCACGGCCGCCAGGTCGGCCCGGACCCGGTCGGTGACCTCGTCGGGCACCACCAGGCGGCCCGGCTGCCCGGGGACGCCGCCGCGCCGGCCCAGCCTGCGCAGCAGGGGGACGGCGAACGCGGGCAGCCCGCCGGTCTGGGTCAGGACGGCGTCGGCGAGCGGGGGTGCCAGGGCCTCGCCCAGCAGCTCCCGGGACCACTCGCGCAGCCGGGCCCGGTCGGCGTGCCCGAGGACGACGGTGCGCCGGGCGGGACCGACCTCGGCCAGCAGCGCGCCCAGCGCGGCCGGCCGCGGCCACGGGCGCTGCGCCAGCACCACGCGGGCGGCCGGCGAGCGCAGCAGCACGCCCAGGCGGGCCACGTCGGCGTCGGGCAGGTGGTGCGCGTCGTCGACGAGGACCGCCACGGGTCCGGGCAGCGCGGCCGGGTCCTCGGGGACGGCGTCGAGCACCGCCAGCCCGGCCCGCTCGTGCGCCGTCGCCAACTCGGCCAGCAGCAGCGACTTCCCGGTCCCCCCGGGGCCCACCACGGTCACGACGGCGGGGACCCGGCCGCAGGAGGCGGTCAGCTCGCGCACCAGCTCCGGGGCCCACCCGGTCGCCGCGCTCACGCCGGCCCCTCCGTCGAGGGAGCCGGTTCGGTGGAGGGGGCGTCGGTCGGTGCGGGCTCCGGCTCGGTCCCCGGCTCGGGGTCGGGGTCGGGCTGCCCGGTCGTCGGCTGCTCGAGCACGGGCGCCGGCGTCGGGCCCTGAGGCGACGGGGAGGCCGGCGGCTGCTGGGTCGTCGGCTCCGGCGTGGGGGGATCGGGGACCGGCGGCCGGGACACGGGGGCCTGGGACACGGGGGCCTGGGGGACCGGCGGCCGGGAGGGGGTCGGCTGCCCGCTCCCGGTCGGCTCCTCGACGACGGGGGCCGGGCCGGACGGGGACGGCCGCCCCGCCGTCCCGGGCGCCGGGGCACCCGTCGACGCCGTACCGGTCGGGGTCCCGCCGGCGGCGGCCCGGGAGGGGCTGGTGGCGGACGCCGTGGTCCCGGGTGCGGTGCGGTCCCTCGTCGGCGTCGCGCTGCCGGAGGCGGACGGCGTGCCGGCGCGGGCCGCGGTGGCGATGGCGGCGGCGAGGCTGATCCGAGGGGAGCCCGTGGGGTCGGCCGCCGTCTGCGGCGTGCCGCCCCCGGCGCTCTCCGCGGCACGCGCGGTGGAGCCGCCCCCGGCGTTCCCCGCGGCGCGCGCGGTGGAGCCGCCCACGGCGGCCGTCCCGCTGGCGATGACGTCCCCGTCGTCGGTCTGCCCCGTGGGGCCGGGCGGGAGGACGGCGTCGAACAGCCCGGCCGCCGCGGGCCCCAAGACGAGCAGCCCGAGCGCGAGGCCGGCCACGACCGCGCCGCGGCGCAGCCGCCCGCCCCGCCGCGCTGCCGCTCCGGTGGCCGCGCGGGGAGGGGACCCCGGACGGGGCCGCGCCCGAGGCGTGCGCGGCCGCGGGGGCGCCGGCTGCGGGTCCACGGCGCCGGACGGGGCGTCCGGCAGCTCGGCGGCGGGTGCCTCTCCCGGCAGGGCCTCTGCTGCCAGCGCCTCCGCCGCCAGCGTGGCCGCACCGAGGGCGGGGGTCAGTGCGGGGTCCCCGCCCACGACCAGCGGCCGGCCCAGCTCGTCGGAGAGGACCTCGGCGACCAGCGGCACCCGCACGCCGCCGCCGGCCAGCACCACGGCGTCCAGGTCGGCGGGGTCCAGTCCCGCGGCAGCCACCGTGGCGGCGAGCGCCTCGGCCGCCCCCCGCACCGGCCCGGCCAGCACCTCGTCGAGCTCCTCGCGGGTGAGCCGGACCGGTCCGTCGGGCCCGTCGGTCGCGATCCGGACCACGGTGGCCGTCGACAGCGCCTCCTTGGCCGCCCGGCAGGCTGCCCGCAGCGCCCGGCCGTCCCCGGGGGGTGCGTCCAGGCAGTCGAGGACGTGCGCGAGGACCACGTCGTCGACGTCCCGCCCACCCCAGGGCAGCGGCGCCGGCGGGACGGCGAGGTGCGCCAGCGGCCGGTCCCGGTTGGGGCCCACCACGGCGGTGTCCAGCGACCCGGCGCCCAGGTCGTAGACGGCGACCGTCGGCTCGGGCGCCAGGTCCCCGGCCGCGACGTGCGCGGCGACGGCCGCGACGGCGGAGGACAGCAGGGAGAAGCGCGGGACGCCGGCGGCGGTGAGCGCGGCGGCCAGGGTGGCGCAGCGGTGCCCGGCCCAGGACGGCGGCACGGTCACCACCGTCCACGCGTCGGGCCGGCCCTCCCGCTCGGCGGCGAGCACCCGCACGTGCTGGACGACGTCGGCGAGCAGCTCGGCGGCCGGTACCGCGCGACCTCCGGCGTGCACCGGCACCGGGTCGCCCACCCGCGCCAGCAGGGGCGGGCGACCCGCCGTCCCGTCGGCCGGGACCAGGGCGATCCGCCCGTCGTCCCGGACCGCCGCCGCGACCGGCCCCTCGCCGAGCGGCAGCGGCACCGCCGCGCCGTCCGGCCCGCAGACCGCCGCCGAGACGGCGCCGTCCCCGACGTCGATCCCCAGCCCGTACTCGCCGTTGCGCACAGGTCCCCCCCTGACCACACGAGCCCCGGGTCCGACTGCGGACCGGTCGGGGTCGCGTCGCAACGTATGTCCCTGCCGTCCGTCCTGTCCCGCGTGTCACGGGAGCTGATCGGCCGCGCACGGTGAGTAGGGGGCGACACCCCGCAGCCCCTAACGGAGCGTCAGCGGACATCCCCCATCCCGGTCCGGCGATGGGGGGCGCCTCCCCGATGCCGGGGGACGGCGGCCGGGCGTGGACTGCGCCGCAACAGCCGGCCGACGGTGGACGGCTCGAGACCCAGGAGTGCAGCCATGTCGACCATCGCGAGCACGCTGCTCGACTTCATCCTCGACCTGTTCCGCGACCCGCAGAAGGCCGCGGCCTACGAGGCCGACCCGCAGGGCGCGCTGGACGCGGCCGGCCTGTCCGACAGCACGCCGGCGGACGTGGCCGACCTCGCGCCGATGGTGTCGGACTACGCCACCGTCGGCGGCTGGAGCGGCGGTGGCTCCCACGGCGGTGGCTCCCACGGCGGTGGCTGGGACGGCCACGACCGCGGTGCGGACGGCCGCGGGGGCTCCTGCGACGCCGACGAGGACAGGGGCGGACACCACCACCCGAGGCCGGTGGACGACGACGCGGACGACCACTCCTCCGGCGGCAGCGTCGTCGCGCCGGACCGCGAGGAGTGCGACGACGAGGACGAGGGCCACGCCGGTGGCGGCCACTCCCACGCCCCCGCGCCGGCCGGCGGCACCGAGACGGTGGTCATCACCCACCTGCAGGAGGTGCACTACACGCACACCGAGACGACCGTCGAGATCGACGCCTCGCACAGCATCTGGGTGAGCGGCGACGCGCAGGCGATCTTCGGCGACGTCCGGGGCGACGTCACCCAGATCGACAACGAGGGCGGCATCGTCGCCGGCGACGACGTCGAGGACTCCTCGGTCGACAACAGCGACCGCTCGGTGAGCGACTCCTACAACACCGACGTCGACGTCGACATCGCGGACAGCAACGTCAACGTCGGCGGCGACCAGGCGGTCGACAGCTTCGACACCGAGGTGGAGGTCAGGGACAACACCCTCGTGGTCGGGGACGACAACACGGTCGTCAGCGGGAACGGCAACGCGGTCGGGAACACGGTCGTCACCGACAACAGCGAGACCGACAACAGCGTCGAGGTCGAGTTCGACGACGCCATCGTCCAGACCGGCGACGGGACCGTGGTCAACGACTCGGAGGACGTCGGCAACACCGAGACCACGGTCGAGGACAACAACCTGGTCTTCGCCGGCGACGACGCCATCGTCGACAGCGAGGTGTCCGACTCGCAGAACGAGGACAACGACGGCATCGACGACAGCATCGTCGGCTCGGGGAACGGCAGTGACTTCTCCGATGACGACGTCAACGTCGAGGACAACGAGGTGGCCATCGGCGGCCAGAACGCCAACACCGGCTACCAGGAGGAGTCGGGGAACGAGGACAGCTCCAGCGAGTTCGAGTTCGAGCTCGACTACGAGGAGAGCACCGCGATCGAGGCCGACGACGGCGCCGAGGTCCAGGCCGGCTGACACCCCGACACCGGGTCCCGGTCGCTCCACGGGGGCGACCGGGACCCGGCTGTCCGCGGCTGTCCCCGCAGGAGCCCCGGGTGGTAGGACCGGGGCGTCAGGAGGTGTGTGCCCGTGGGAACATCAGCGCAGCTGCTCGACCGGGCGGGAGCGCTCGCCGAGGTCTGCGGGCGGCCGGACCTGCAGCGCCGGCTGCTCCAGGCCCGGGCCCGCAGCGCCGACCCGCGGGTGCGCGTCCTCGTCGTCGGCGAGCCCAAGCAGGGCAAGAGCTCGCTGGTCAACGGCCTGGTCGGCGCGCCGGTCTGCCCGGTGGCCGACGACGTGGCGACCGTCGTCCCCACGGTGGTGCGGGCCGGGGAGGCGCCGCGCGCCAGCCTGGTCCTGGCCACGGGAGAGCAGCCGGACGACGACGGGCCGACCGAGCGGGTGCCGGTCCCGGTCGACCAGGTGGCCGCCCGCGTCACCGGCGAGGGGACCGACCGGCTGGTGCAGGCGGAGGTGGAGCTGCCGCGCCGGCTGCTCGAGGGGCTGGAGCTGGTCGACACCGCGGGGGTGGGTGGCGTGGGCGCGCAGCGGGCGCTGCGCACCGTCGACCTGCTGCCCACCGCGGACGCCGTCCTGGTGGTGTCCGACGCCAGTCAGGAGTTCACCGCCCCGGAGATGGCCTTCCTCGAGCAGGCCGCCGCCCTGTGCCCGACGGTCGTCTGCGTGCTGACCAAGACCGACGCCTGCCCGCACTGGCGGGAGGTGGCCGAGCTCGACCGGGGCCACCTCGCCCGCCGCGGCATCGAGGCGCCGCTGTTCGCCGTCTCCGCCGCCCTCGCCCAGCTGGCGGTGCAGCACCGCGACCGGGAGCTGCACGAGGAGTCCGGGATCGGCGCCCTGGTGACCCACCTGCGCCGCGAGGTCGTCGACCGCGCGGAGGTGCTCACCCGCCGCGCGCTGGTGCACGACCTGCGCGCGGTCACCGAGCACCTCTCCCTGGCGGTGCGCACGGAGCTGGCCGGACTCGAGGACCCGTCCGCGCGCGACGAGCTGGTGCGCGGGCTCGAGCAGGCCCGGGCCGCCGCCGACGACCTGCGCCGCCGCTCGTCCCGCTGGCAGCAGGTGCTCACCGACGGCGTCACCGACCTCGTGGCCGACATCGACTTCGACCTGCGCGACCGCTCCCGGGTGGTGGTCCGCGAGGCCGAGGAGGCGATCGACGCCCAGGACCCCGGCCCGATGTGGCCCGAGCTGTCCGAGTGGCTGGACCGGCGCATCGCCGCCGCGGTCGCCGACAGCTACGTCTGGGCCGAGCAGCGCTCGGAGTGGCTCGCCGAGCGGGTCATCGAGCAGTTCGCCCGGGACGGCGGGGGTGCGGTCCCCGCGCTGACCGTCGGCGCCGCCGGGGACGCGCTGGCCGGCCTGGTGGAGCTGCCGGCGGTCGACGACGGCGCGATGACGCTGCGCGAGCGGACCCTCATCGGGCTGCGCGGCTCCTACACCGGCGTCCTCATGACCGGGCTGGTCACCAGCCTGGCCGGGATGGCGATCATCAATCCGGTCTCGCTGGCCGCGGGCGTCCTGCTGGGGCGCAAGGCCTACCGCGACGACCAGCAGCAGCGCCTGCAGCGGCGTCGATCGGAGGCCAAGGCCGTGGTCCGGCGGCACCTCGACGAGGTGGTGTTCCAGGTCGCCAAGCACCTCAAGGACCGGCTGCGCACCGTCTCCCGCACCCTGCGCGACCTGATCACCGACACCGCCGAGGAGATGTCCCGGTCGCTGGCCGACGCGGTCGCCGCCGCCCAGCGCGCCACCCGGGAGGCCACCGCCGAGCGCGACGCCCGCATCCGCTCGCTGCGCCAGCGGCGCGACCAGCTCGACCGGCTGGCCGCCGACGTCCGCGCCCTGGACCGGGCCGCCGTGGGGGCCCCGTGACGGAGCCGGTGGGGTCCCGCGGGGAGACGGGGAGCGCCGTCCTCGACGACGTCCGCGCGCTGCTCGACGACGCGGTGGCGCACTACGCCGACGTCCCTGCGGCGGCCGCCCGGCTCGAGGCCCAGCGGCGGCGGCTGGACGAGCCGCTGCGCCTGGCCCTGGTCGGCCGGGTGAAGTCGGGCAAGTCGACGTTGCTCAACGCCCTGGTCGGCGCCCGGGTCGCGCCGACCGACGCGGGGGAGTGCACCCGCGTGGTCACCGTCTACCGGCACGGCGCCACCCCGCGCGTCGAGCTGCACGGCACCGACGGCGGACGGTGCACCCTGCCGGTGCGCCGCGCGGACGGCGGGCTGCGGCTGGAGCTCGGCGGCACCCCGCCGGAGGAGGTCGCGCAGCTGGTCGTGGACTGGCCGACCGACGACCTGCTGCGGGCCACGGTCATCGACACCCCGGGGATCGCGTCGCTGTCCACCGGCACGAGCGCGCGCACCCACGGTTTCCTCGGCGCCGACGACGGCGTGGCCGGCGCCGACGCCGTCGTCTTCCTCACCCGCCAGCCGCAGCCCGAGGACGTCGCCGTCCTGGCCGCCTTCCAGGCCGGCACCGGCGGCGAGGGGGCGCTGACGACGACGATCACCGTCCTCTCCCGCGCCGACGAGGTCGGGGCCGGGCGGCTCGACGCGCTGCACGCCGCCGACGCCGTGGCCCGCCGGATGTCGGCCGACCCGCAGGTCGCGGCGGTGAGCTCCGCGGTGGTCCCCGTCGCGGGGCTGCTGGCGCTGGCCGGCCGGACGCTGCGGCACGGCGACTACGTCGCGCTGCGCGCCCTGGCCGACGCCGACCAGCAGCAGGTGTCGCGGATGCTGCTGACCGCCGACCGCTTCACCCGGCCGGAGGCGCCGGTGCCGCTCTCGCCGGAGGTGCGGGCCGCGCTGCTGGACCGGCTGGGCCTGTTCGGCATCCGGCTGTCGATCGCGCTGGTGCGGGCCGGCGTCCCGGACGCCACCGCGCTGGCCGAGGAGCTGCTGCGGCGCAGCGGGCTGACCGAGCTGCAGCGGCTGCTGCGGGTGCACTTCACCGAGCGCGGCGCGCAGCTGCGGGCCGGGACGGCGCTGCGACTGGTGGAGGAGGTGCTCGCCGAGCACCCCGTCGCGGGCGACGACGAGCTGCGGGCGGAGCTGGAGCGGCTGCGCCTGGCCACCCCGGACCTCGGCGAGCTCGACCTGCTGGCCCGGTCCCGTGCGCCGCACGGCCCGCTGCCGCCCGAGCTGCGGGCCGAGGGGGAGCGGCTGCTCGGCGCCGAGGGCACCGGCCCGGCCGCGCGGCTCGGGCTGCCCGCCGGGACGCCCGACGACGCGCTGCGGCAGGCGGCGCTCGAGGCCCTGGCCCGCTGGCGGACCGCTGCCGACGACCCGCTCGCGGGCCGGGCGACCGCGGACGCCGCGGAGGTCGTCGTCCGGGCCTGCGAGGCGCTGCTCGCCGCGCTGGGGCGCTCAGCGGCGGCCGGCCGCCCGCGCTGACCGGCTGAACAGCGGGACGACGGCGAGCACGCACAGCGCGGCGGCGGCGACCAGCGCCCACCGGTCGAGGTCGGCGCCGCCCGCGACGACCGTCCGGGCCACGTCGAGGGCCAGCACCGTGGGCACCACGGTCAGCACCAGCGCCCACCGCGCCCACCCGGAACCCCGCAGCACCAGCGCCGTCCACACCAGGGAGACGGCGACGAGCGCGCCCACCCCGCCGAGGACCAGCGCGAGGGTGGCCCGCACCCCGTCGGTGACCAGGTCGGCGGGCGCGGCGGGGTCCTCGGCGGTCGCGAGCACGGCGAGCCGGTCGCGGAGCGCGCCGAGGTCCAGCAGCGCCGCCGAGATGCCGGTGACCGCGGCCAGGCAGCCGGCCCACCACAGCGCCACGGCCGCCCGCACGGTGGCGGGCCGGGGCGGCCGGCTGCGGGGGAGCGGCGGGGCGATGTCACTGGTCACCGCCGGCCGCGCCGGGGGCGGCGGCGCGGCGACGTTGCCGGTGAGCACGACCCGCCGCGGCAGGGGGCGGTGTGCCGTCGTCGGTCCCTGGCCGGACCTGGTGGACCCCGTCACGTACCGCTCCCCCCGCTCACCGGACCGCCGGACCGTCGCAGCCTGACACCGTGAGGTGCGACCCCACAACCGGCCTGGTGACGTGCTGGAACGGCCCCCTTGCAGGGTCCCGCCGTGAGCTTGCGAGCGGCGGGGGGCAAGGGGGTCCTCTTTCAGTGACCGGTGAACCGCGGGGTGCGCTTCTCCAGGAAGGCCTCGACGGCCTCGCGGTGGTCGGCCGTGCGGCCCAGCCCGGTCTGCAGCCGGGCCTCGAGCGCCAGGGTGTCCTCGAGGCGGTCGGTGGCCGCCGTGGCCAGCACGGTCTTGATCGCCCGGTAGGCGGCGGTCGGTCCGGCGGCCAGCCGCGCGGCCAGTGCCTGCGCCTCGGCCAGCACCTGCTCGGCCGGCACGACCCGGTGCACCAGGCCCCACTCGGCGGCGCTCTCGGCGAGGAACGGCTCGGGGAGCAGCAGCAGCTCGGCGGCGCGCGAGCCGCCGACGCAGTGCACCAGGCGGGAGGCCAGGCCCGAGTCGCTGGACAGCCCGATGCCCGCGAACGCGGTGGTGAACTTGGCCCCTGCGGCGGCCACCCGCAGGTCCCCGGCGAGCGCGATGCCCAGCCCGGCACCGGCGGCGGCGCCGTTGACCGCCACGACCACCGGCACCCGCAGCGCGGCCAGCGCCAGCACCAGCGGGTTGTACTCGTCCTCGACCACCGACAGCGAGGTCGCGGCGTCCCCGCGGAGCGCCTCGACGTGCTGGCCGAGGTCCTGCCCGACGCAGAAGGCCCGCCCGGTGCCGGTGAGCACCACGGCCCGCACCGCCTCGTCGGCCGCGATCCCGCGGACGACGTCGAGCAGCTCGCGCCGCGACTGGTGGGTCAGCCCCGGCCGGAGCATGGTGACGGTGGCGACCCCGCCGGCGTCCTCGCGGGTCACGGTCTCGGGCATCGTCGCCCCTCCTCGTCGTCGGCGGGCCCACGCACGGCGAGATCGGCGATCTCACCCGGCTCCGGGATCGGGAGCGTACGAGATCGGCGATGCCGCCCCGGTGGGCCGAGGTCCCGTTGCGGCGTGAGTAAGGTGAGCCTGCCCTACGACGCCGTCGCAGGGATCCACCGCGTCCCGGAGGGGTCCTCGCATGGACCAGGCTTTCCTCGCCAGCTACCTGATCGGCCTCCGCGAGGGCCTCGAGGCGACCCTGGTGGTCAGCATCCTCATGGCCTACCTGGTCAAGGCCGGGCGCCGCCGCCAGCTGGTCCCGCTGTGGGCCGGCGTGCTGGCCGCCGTCGCGCTGTCGGTGCTGTTCGGGGCGCTGCTGACCTACACCGAGACGTCGCTGCTGGCCGACTACCGCTCCCGCGAGCTGTTCGAGGCCGTCACCTCGGTGCTGGCCGTCGGCCTGGTCACCTGGATGATCTTCTGGATGCGGCGCACCGCGCGCCGGCTGAAGGGCGAGCTGACCGGCCAGCTCGAGAACGCCCTGGCGGTGGGCGGGCTCGCCGTCGCCGGGGTCGCCTTCCTCTCCGTGGTCCGCGAGGGCCTGGAGACGACGCTGCTCTTCTACGCCGCCGCGCAGGGCGCCACGACGACCGCGACGCCGCTGGTCGCCATCACCGCCGGCGTGCTCACCGCCGTGGTCATCGGCGCGGGCCTCTACGCCGGGGCCATCCGGATCGACCTGTCGCGGTTCTTCACCGTCAGCGGCGTGCTGCTGGTGTTCGTGGCCGCCGGGATCCTCAAGTACGGCGTCCACGACTTCCAGGAGGCCGGCGTCCTGCCGGGCCTCGACGTGCTGGCCTTCGACGTCTCGGGTGTCCTGGACCCGAACAGCTGGTACGGCGCGGCGATCGCCGGGATGTTCAACATCACCGCGGCGCCCACGGTGCTCGAGACGGTCGCCTACGTCGCCTACCTGGTCCCGGTGCTCACCGCCTTCCTCTGGCCGGCCCGCCGGCCCACCCCGACCGCGGCCGACCGCGCCGAGTCCTCCCCACCCGGCCCGACCACCTCGTCCACCTCGTCCCCGGAGGCTCCCGAGCATGTCCGTGCGTGACCGCCGCCTGCCCCTCCTCACCGCCGGCCTGCTCGCCGCGCTGGCCACCGCCGCCTGCGGCGGCGGCACCGGCACCGACACCGGCGCCGCCGCCGGCCAGGAGGCCGCCGACACGATCACGGTCGCGGCCACCGACGACGCCTGCGACGTCGCCACCGGCGAGCTCGCCGCGGGCACGCACCAGTTCCAGGTGACCAACAGCGGCGACCAGGTCACCGAGTTCTACGTCTACGCCGAGGGCGACCGGGTGATGGGCGAGGTGGAGAACATCGCCCCCGGGCTGACCCGCGAGCTGCTCGTCGAGCTGCCGGCCGGCGACTACGAGACCGCCTGCAAGCCGGGCATGGTCGGCGACGGCATCCGCAGCGGCCTCACCGTCACCGGCGAGGCCGCGCAGCTGTCGGAGGACGAGACCCTCGCCCAGGCCGGCGCCGACTACCAGCGGTACGTGCGCAGCCAGACCGGTGCGCTCGTCGAGCAGACGACGGCCTTCGCCGACGCCGTCCGGGCCGGGGACGTCGAGGGCGCCAAGGCGCTGTTCCCCGTCGCCCGCACCTACTGGGAGCGCATCGAGCCGGTCGCGGAGGTCTTCGGCGACCTCGACCCGCGGATCGACGGCCGCGAGGGCGACCAGGCGGAGGGCGAGGACTTCACCGGCTACCACCGCATCGAGCAGGCGCTGTGGGTGGACGGCAGCACCGAGGGCATGGCCCCGTACGCCGACCAGCTGCAGGCCGACGTCCAGGAGGTCGCCGGCCTGGCCGACGACACCACGCTGGACCCGCTGCAGCTGGCCAACGGCGCCAAGGCGCTGCTCGACGAGATCGCCACCGGCAAGATCACCGGCGAGGAGGACCGCTACTCGC
>DATIMX010000031.1:0-3851 GCA_035474935.1 Geodermatophilus sp.
GTGTGCCAGACCGCGGCGGTCCTCCGCGGCGAGCGTCCCGAGGTCACCGCCGCGCTGGCCGACGTACTGGCCACCACCGCGTCGGTGCTGCGCGACCTGGCGGGGGAGCCGGTCCGTCCGGCGCCCGGCCCCGGTGCGACCGCCCAGCAGGACGACCGGGACGGCGACGGCGGCCCCGGAGCGGTGCAGCGGATCGACATCGCGTGAGTGCGGCGGCACCCGCGTCGCTGGCGGCGCTGGGCATCGACATCGGCGGCACCAAGGTCGCCGGCGGCGTCGTGGCACCCGACGGCACGATCCTGGCCACCGCGCGGCGGGCCACCCCGGGTGCCTCGGTGTCCGACACCGAGGACGCCATCGCCGCCGTCGCCGAGGAGCTGGCCGCCGGTCACGACGGCGAGCTGGTGGGCGCCGGCATCGGCGCGGCCGGCTGGTTCGACCGCACCGGCGACACCGTGCTGTTCAGCCCGCACCTGGCCTGGCGGCACTCGTCGCTGCGCAAGGACCTCTCGGCCCGCCTGCATCGGCCGCTGTGGGTGGGCAACGACGCCGACGCCGCCGCCTGGGCCGAGTACCGCTACGGCGCCGCCCGTGGCGCCGATCTCGCGCTGATGATCACCCTGGGCACCGGCATCGGCGGCGGGATCGTCATGGACGGCCGGTTGCAGCGTGGCTCGCACGGCGTCGCGGGGGAGTGGGGCCACATGCGCGTCGTCCCCGACGGGCGGCTGTGCGCGTGCGGCAACCGTGGCTGCTGGGAGCAGTACGCCAGCGGCACGGCGCTGGGCCAGACCGCGCGCGAGGTGGCCCGCAGCTCACCGGCCGCGGCGGCGCTGCTGCTCGAGCGGGTGGACGGCGACCCCGACAGGCTGACCGGGGAGCACGTCGCCACCGCCGCCGCCGACGGCGACCCGCTGGCCCGTGAACTGCTGGCCGAGGTCGGGTCCTGGCTGGGGCAGGGGATCGCCGACCTCTCCGCCGTCCTCGACCCCGAGGTCGTCGTCATCGGCGGTGGGGTCAGCGTGCTCGGCGAGATGGTGCTCGGCCCGGCGCGCGAGCGGCTGGAGCGGGCGCTGCCCGGCCGCGGGTTCCGCCCCGGCCCCCGGGTGGTGGGCGCCCGGCTGGGCGCCCAGGCCGGGATCGTCGGTGCCGCGGACCTCGTCCGCCGCGCGGTCGTCGACGGTCACGCGTAGGCAACGATGACACCGTCGTCCTGCCGGACGACACCGCGGCCAGGCGCCGTGCCCCTGCGGCGTCGAGCCGCTGCGTCGTTCCTCGCGGGGACCCTCCGGGCCCCCACTCGTCACGACAGTGCTCGGTCCTAGACGACTGCGCCGTCGTCGCCGTCGTCGGTGCTCCGCTCGCGCATCCGCGACAGCAGCACCCCGACCCCACCGGCGACGGCGGCCACGCCGAGCACCAGGCCGAGGTCGGCGGACAGGCCGATCACCCGCGGGGCCACGACGAGGACGGCGCCGGCGGCGATGAGCAGCACGGCGTACAGCGAGGCCGGGGCGGGGGCGGGCACCGGTGGGGGCGGCGGCGGTTCGTAGTGCTCCTCCGGCCGGTCGAGCACCGACGGCTCGGCCGGGGCCGGCGGCGGGGCGTCGGAGGGGTCCTCGTCGACGACGGTGCGGCCGTGCTCGGCCTCGAAGGCGGCGACGATGCGCGCCCACTCGGCGTCCTCGTCGACGTCGCGCCGCGTGGACTGCCGGGCCCGGGTGCGCTCGGCCACGTGGTCGTCGGCGTGCTCGTCGACCAGCGCGCGGGCCTCGCGGCTGCGGGACCGGTCGACGAAGAGCCGGTCGCTGGGCGGGCTGGGCAGCGAGACGGTACGGGTGTAGGGCTCGACGTCGGCCGAGGGCTCCAGGTAGGCGGCCACCCCGGCTTCGCGGAGGACGTCGAGCAGGTGCTCGCCGACCCGCGGGTCGACGTCGCGCAGCGGGGTCCACAGAGCGGCGTCCAGGCCGTTGTCCCGGCGGCCGCGCCCCCGGGCGCTCACGCGCGTCCCCGGCCGGGGAGGGCGGACGCGGGGGCGGCGGTCATCGGGGCGGGCTGGGACACGGGTCCTCCTCGTCAGCCGGCGAACGAGCCGGTGGGAACGGGGGCTGTGGGGCTGGCATTGTCCTTCCGCCTCCGGGATCAATAGTCTGGCAGCCCCCGAGGGAGGCGTGTTGTTCTACTGGTTCCTCAAGTACGTGGCGATCGGTCCGGTCGTGAAGCTGGTGTTCCGGCCACAGGTGGAGGGCGCCCACAACGTGCCCCGCAGCGGGGCGGCGGTCCTCGCGAGCAACCACCTGTCGGCGGCCGACTGGATCTTCATGCCGCTGTCGCTGCGCCGCCGGGTCACCTTCCTCGCCAAGGCCGAGTACTTCACCGGCAGCGGCGTGAAGGGCTTCCTGCAGCGGTCCTTCTTCACCGGCGCCGGCCAGGTGCCGATCGACCGGACCAGCGCCTCGGCGGCCGAGGACGCGATCCAGGCCGGGCTGCGGATCCTGCGGCAGGGCAAGCTGCTGGGCATCTACCCCGAGGGCACCCGCTCGCCCGACGGCCGGCTCTTCCGCGGCAAGACCGGCGTGGCCCGGATGACGCTGGAGACCGGGGTGCCGGTGGTGCCGGTGGCGATGGTCTACGGCGAGCGCCGGCTGCCGCTGGTCGGCTGGAACCTCCCGAAGGTGCGCGTGCGCTTCGGGGTGCCGCTGGACTTCTCCCGCTACGAGGGCCTGGCCGGCGACCGCTTCGTCGAGCGCTCGGTCACCGACGAGATCATGTACGAGATCATGACGCTGTCGGAGCAGGAGTACGTCGACGTCTACGGCGCGCGGGTGAAGAAGTCGATGGACGCCACCGGGGCCAGCGCGTCCGAGGTCGTCAGCCGGCTGCAGCCACCCGCCGACGAGGCCGCCGACCGCGCGCCGGAGTCCCTGGCCGGCTGAGGAAGGACCCGGCCCCCTTGCAGGGCCCCGCCGCGAGCGTGCGAGTGGTGGGGGGCAAGGGGGCCCTTGCTCCACGCCTCGCAGGCTCGGCGTGGCCCCCTGGACGGTGGCCGTTCCAGCAGGTCACCGGTGGCAGGAGGGTCCTCTCACTACCGTGGGGACGTGCGGCGCTTCTTCTACGACACCGAGTTCATCGAGGACGGCACCACCATCGACCTCGTCTCCATCGGCGTCGTGGACGAGACGGGCCGGGAGTTCTACGCGGTCAGCACCGAGTTCGACGAGCGCCGGGCGATCCCCTGGGTGCGGCGCAACGTGCTCGACCAGCTGCCGCCGCCGTCGGACCGGGCGTGGCGCAGCCGGCAGCGCATCCGCGACGACCTGCTGGCCTTCCTCACCGGCCCGGGCGAGGAGATCGAGCTGTGGGCCTGGTTCGCCGCCTACGACCACGTCGCGCTGTGCCAGCTGTGGGGGGCGATGCCGGCGCTGCCGCGGCCGATCCCGCGGTTCACCCGGGAGCTGCGCCAGCGCTGGGACGACGTCGGCCGGCCCGCGCTGCCGCCCAAGCCGCCGGGCACCCACGACGCCCTGGTCGACGCCCGCTACAACCTGACCCGCTGGCAGGTGATGGAGGCCGCCCGCGGGTGATCCACCAACCGGTGACCGGGCGGAGCGCGGCCGCCTCGAACCCGTCCTGGACCTGCGCCGGGGGGCTCTGCGAAGGTCTGCGAGGAAGGGCGGCACCAGCCCCCTCGTCCGGCACCACGGCACCCCGGAGGCGCACGTGCGCATCGGCATCCTGACCGGTGGGGGCGACTGCCCCGGCCTCAACGCGGTCATCCGCGCCGTCGTCCGTGCCGGGATCAGCGAGTACGGCGACGAGGTCGTCGGTTTCCGGGACGGCTGGCGCGGGGT
>DATIMX010000032.1:0-12248 GCA_035474935.1 Geodermatophilus sp.
GCCCAGCCGCCCATCGCGTGCGAGTAGCCGAAGCAGCCGCCCGGGCTCTGGCCCCACAGCGACTCGGTGATCCCCGGGTTCGGGTTGCCGTTGTCGCAGAGGCTGTAGAGCTCCTGCTTGCAGTACCAGCAGTTGCCGCAGGCGATGAAGGAGTTGACGACGACGCGCTCGCCGACCCTCCGGTCCCGCACGCCCCTGCCGACCTCGACGACCTCGCCCATGAACTCGTGGCCGAGGACGTCGCCGGCCCGCATGAACGGGATGTAGCCGCCGAGCAGGTGCAGGTCCGAGCCGCAGGTGGTGGTCCGGCGCACCCGCAGGATGACGTCGTGATCGTTGAGGATCTGCGGGTCCGGGACGGTCTCCACCGAGACCTCATTGACCCCGGTCCAGGTCGCGGCCCTCACAGCACACCCTCTCCCCCGGCGCGAGCCGTCGCGCCCTCCAGCGCCGCGCCCTGCGGCGTCGGCTTGCGGACGCCGTGCGGCGCGGGGTCAACCCGCAGCACCTCACCTACCTCGATCAGCTGCTTCGTCTCCCGCAGCGCGGCGCGCAGCGCACGCAGGTCGTCGTCCGACGGCCGGTCGCGGTAGCGCGCGGCGAGCTCGGTGCCGCGGTCGCCGGGCGCCGGCGTGATGCGCAGCTCGACGCGGTCGCCGAGCGCGGCCAGCGGCGCGGGGAGGTCCGCACCGGTGCCCACCTGCTCCGGCGAGCACAGCACGGTGACCGCGCGCCAGCGGCGAGCGGCGGTCTCGGGGTCCTCGGGAACCGAGGACTGCCCCAGGCCGGGCAGCCGCACGTGCTGGAGGCGGCCGAGCAGCGCCCCTCCTGCCTCCGTGGCGGCTCCCCGCAGGGAGTCGAGCAACCTGGGCACGGCCATGACGCGTCCTCCTGGGCATCGACGTCCGGAGGCTGCGGGCTACCCAGCACCGGGTTGCCGCCAACCCGGCCGATCCCTCGACCGGCTCACGCCCTCGCTGAGCCGGCCCCACCCCCGGCGGGTGATCATGGAGCTGTGGTGGGGACACGCCGCCAAGCCCGGGCGTGTCGACACCACAGCTCCATGATCGTCACCGAGAGCGGGAGCGCGGGGGTCGGATCGGCGAGGGCTCCCGGGCACGTCGAGCGGCGGACGTACTGTGGCGATACCGGGCGGACGGAACCCGGGTCCCTGCCGAACCGCTGCGGAGGCGTCGTGCGCTCGTCGTTGATCCTGTCCCGCCGCGACCTGGACTTTCTGCTCCACGAGTGGCTGGACGTCGAGGGCCTGGTGAAGCGCCCGCGCTACGCCGAGCACTCCCGGGAGACCTTCGACGCGGTGCTCGACCTGGCCGAGCAGATCGCCACCGAGCACTTCGCGCCGCACAACCGCAAGGCCGACGAGAACGAGCCGCGCATGGTCGACGGCAAGGCCGTGCTCGTCCCCGAGGCGAAGCAGGCCCTCGACGTCTTCGTCGAGGCGGGGCTGATGGCCGGGGAGTTCGACGAGGAGTACGGCGGCATGCAGCTGCCGCACGTCGTCGGCCAGGCGGTCTTCGCCTGGTTCAAGGCGGCCAACGTCGGGACGTCGGCCTACCCGTTCCTCACCATGGGCAACGCCCGGCTGCTGCTCGCGCACGGCAGCCGGGAGCAGATCGACACCTACGTGCGCCCGGAGATCGAGGGCCGCTGGTTCGGCACGATGGCGCTGTCGGAGCCGCAGGCCGGCTCCTCGCTCGCCGACATCACCACCCGGGCGGTGCCGCAGGACGACGGCACGTACCGGCTGACCGGCAACAAGATGTGGATCTCCGGCGGCGACCACGAGCTGACCGAGAAC
The DNA here is from genome assembly GCA_035474935.1 of Geodermatophilus sp. Classification (GTDB taxonomy): domain Bacteria; phylum Actinomycetota; class Actinomycetes; order Mycobacteriales; family Geodermatophilaceae; genus Geodermatophilus. The sequence continues at coordinate 1,820 of DATIMX010000032.1, forward strand.
ATCGTCCACCTGGTCCTGGCCAAGATCCCCGGCGGCCCGCCCGGGGTGAAGGGCATCTCGCTGTTCATCGTCCCGAAGTTCCTCGTCGACGAGGACGGGACCCTCGGTGAGCGCAACGACGTCGTCCTGGCCGGCCTGAACCACAAGATGGGCTACCGGGGGACGACGAACACGCTGCTGAACTTCGGCGAGGGGGTGCACACCCCGGGCGGCCGGCCCGGGGCCGTCGGCTACCTCGTGGGGGAGCCGCACCGCGGCCTCACCTACATGTTCCACATGATGAACGAGGCCCGGATCGGCGTCGGGATGGGCGCGACCGTGCTCGGCTACACCGGCTACCTGCACGCCCTCGAGTACGCCCGCACCCGCACCCAGGGCCGCCCGGCCGGCGCCAAGGACCCTGCCTCGCCCGCGGTGCCGATCATCGAACACCCCGACGTGCGCCGGATGCTGCTGGCCGCCAAGTCCTACGCCGAGGGCGGCCTGGCCCTGGGGCTGTACTGCGCCCGCCTCGTCGACGAGGAGCAGACCGCCGAGACCGAGGAGGAGCGCGCCCGCGCCCACCTGCTGCTCGACACCCTGACGCCGATCGCCAAGGCCTGGCCCTCGCAGTGGGGCCCGGTCGCCGACGACCTGGCGATCCAGGTGCACGGCGGCTACGGCTACACCCGCGACTACCCCGTCGAGCAGTTCTACCGGGACAACCGGCTCAACCCGATCCACGAGGGCACCAACGGCATCCAGGCGCTGGACCTCCTCGGTCGCAAGGTGGTGGCCCAGGGCGGCGCCGCGCTGCGGCTGCTCGGGGAGACGATCACCGCGACGACCGCTCGCGCCGCGGGGACGCAGTGGGCCGGCTTCGCCGCCGACCTCGACGCCGCCGTCGCCCGGATGGGCGCGGTGACCGCCACGCTGTGGCGCACCGGCGACCCGGACCTGGCGCTGGCCAACGCCAGCGTCTACCTGGAGGCCGCCGGCCATCTGGTGGTCGGCTGGCTGTGGCTGGAGCAGGCGCTGGCCTGCGAGGGTTCGTCCGACGCCTTCCACGAGGGCAAGCGCGCGGCGGCCCGCTACTTCTGGCGGTGGGAGCTGCCGCGCACTCGCGCCCAGTTCGACCTGCTCGAGTCACTGGACCGCACCGTCCTCGACACCGACCAGGCCTGGCTGTAGTCCGGCCCGGATGCACCAGCGCGCCCCGCGATCCCGGAGAGGAGTCGCGGGGCGCGGTCGGTCTCGGGGCGGCCCTCCTGCAGGGGCCCGCCGCGAGCCTGCGAGTGGCGGGGGGCAGGAGGGTGCTTCTCCTCTTTCAGGCGGCGCGGGCACCCACCGGTTCGCCGGTCGCGGTCCGGGTGGTCGCCGGGCGGGCCGGCACGGCCGCGGCGCGCTGCTCGCGCTCGTAGCGCGCCGTCGAGGACGTCCCCAACCCGATCACCAGTGCGGTCAGGACCAGGAACCCGAGCAGGGTCACGGCCGGCCACAGCACCATCTGTCAAACCCCTTTGTGCACAGAAGTCACCGCTGGTGGCTGGCGCCCCCGCGGCACGTCGTCGTCATAACGGGACTACCCCGTCCGATCGCCGTCTCAACCGTCCGATCAGCTGCTCACCTGACGGTGTGTGACCAACCGCACGGACCCGGGCAGGCGCGCCCCGTGGCACCGGGCGTGGTCTGATCCACCGGTGTCCCGCGGTGCCGACGACGAGCAGCGCGCGCCGCGACCGTGGGTGCTGGTCGCCGTCCTGGCGCTCGGGACGACCGCGCTGTCGCTCATGCAGAGCCTCGTCGTGCCGCTGCTGCCGACGATCGGCGCGCAGCTCGGGGTGTCGCCCACCGCCGCCGGCTGGGTGCTGACGGCCAACCTCCTCGCCGCCGCCGTGGCCACACCGGTGCTGGGCCGCCTCGGCGACACCCGGGGCGAGCGCCCGGTCGCGCTCGGCGTCCTCGCGGCCATGTCGGCCGGCACGCTGCTGGCTCTGGTGACCTCCTCCCTGCCGCTGCTGCTCGTGGCGCGGGTGCTGCAGGGCGCCTCCTACGGCCTGTTCCCGCTGGCCATCAGCGTGCTGCGGCGCGAACTGCCCGCCGCCCGGCTGGACGTGGCGATGTCGGTGGTGAGCAGCACGCTCGCGGTGGGTGGCGTGGTGGGCCTGGTGGCCGCCGGGGTGCTGACCCGGGACGGCGGCGACTACCACCGTCCCTTCTGGATCGGGCTGGTCGTCTGCCTGCTCACCCTGGTGCTGACGGCGGTCGTCCTCCCCCACCGCCCGGCCACCGGCTCCGGCCGGGTCGACTGGGCCGGCGCCGCCGTGCTGGCCGCGGGGCTGGTGCTCCTGCTGCTGCCGGTCTCGCAGGGCAATGCGTGGGGGTGGACCTCGCCGGGAACGCTGGGCTGCCTGGCCGGGGCGGCGGTCGTCCTGCCCGGCTGGGTGCTGCTGCAGCGGCGGCGGACCCAGCCGCTGGTCCGCCCGGGCCTGCTGGCCGACCCGCGGATCATCGTCCCGAACCTCGCCGGGCTGCTGACCGGGGTGGGCCTGTTCGCCTCCTTCCTCGTCGTCCTGCAGTACGTGCAGACGCCGCCCGGGGCCGCCGGGTACGGCTTCGGCGCCTCGGTGCTCGTGGCCGCGGTCGTCTACCTGCTGCCCGGCGGGGTGGCCGGCATCCTGCTGGGGCCGGTCGTCGGGCGGATCGTGGCACGGGTCGGCGCGCTGACCACGCTGGGCGCGGGCGCGGTGTGCGGGGTGGCCGGTTTCCTGCTGTTCGCGGTGCTGCGCGACACCCCGGCGCAGGTGGTCGCCGCCGGGCTGCTCACCCAGCTGTGGGTGACCGTGGCCTACGCGGCGCTGCCCGCGCTCGTGGTGGCCGCCGTCCGCCCCGAGGAGACCGGTGTCGCCAACGCGGTGAACTCCATCGCGCGGTCGGTCGGGCAGGCGGTGGGCAGCACGGTGACCGTCGCGGTCCTCGCCGCCGGAACGGGAGCCGCGACCGGGTTCCCCACGGCGGGGTCGTTCACCGCGGTCGCCCTCGTCGGTGCGGGCAGCGCGGCCGCCGTCGTCGCCGTGACGCTGGCCGGCCGGGGACGTCGGGGCGCGACCGAGGAGACCGGGGCGGTCGCGGTGCCCGGCGGCCGCTGAGGTCACGGAGCGGTCGCGACACACCGGCGGCGGGCATGGACCACGATCACCGTGGGCACCAACAGCAGGACGCCCCTACCCCGGAGGACTGACGATGGCCCGCTCCACCGGCCCGCGCAGCAGCGGCACCGCCGCGAACGAGACCCACTTCACCGGCAACACCACCGGTGACCCCGCTCCGGACGACCCCAAGGTCAACGAGACCCGGCTGGACAACGCCCCGCAGGGCGCGGACAAGCAGCCGACGACCGGCGGCACGCTGAAGCGGACGCTGAAGGAGTTCAGCGAGGACAACCTCACCGACTGGGCGGCCGCCCTCACCTACTACGGCACCCTGGCGCTGTTCCCCGCGCTGATCGCGATGCTGTCCATCATCGGCCTGCTGACCGACCCCCAGCAGCTCACCGAGGCGCTGACCGCGGTGGTGCCGGCCCAGGCGGCGGAGACGCTGACCCCGGTGATCGAGCAACTCGCGGGCAACACCGCGCCGGTCGGCTTCGGCCTCGTCCTCGGCCTCGCCGCCGCCATCTGGTCGGCCTCGGGCTACGTCGGCGCGTTCACCCGCGCGGCCAACGTGGTCTACGAGACCCCCGAGGGCCGCAAGGTCTGGAAGCTCAAGCCGCTGCAGCTGCTGGTCACGCTGATCGGCGTGCTGTTCGCCGCGCTGGTCGTGGCCATGCTGGTGCTCAGCGGCGGGGTGGTCGACGCCGTCGCCGGGGCCATCGGTCTGCCCGCCGCGGTGGTGACCGTGTGGAGCTGGGCCAAGTGGCCGGTCGTCGTCGTGATCGTCGCGCTGATGATCGCCGTCCTCTACTACTCGACGCCCAACGTGAAGCTGCGCGGCTTCCGCTTCACCAGCCCGGGCGCCGCCGTGGCGCTGCTGGTCTGGGGGGCCGCCTCGGCGCTGTTCGCCTTCTACGTGGCCAACTTCGGTAGCTACAACAAGACCTACGGCGCCCTGGCCGGCGTGATCGTCTTCCTGGTCTGGTTCTGGCTGACCAACCTGGCGCTGCTGTTCGGCATCGAGCTCGACGCCGAGATCGAGCGCACCAAGGAGCTCAAGGACGGCGTGCCGCTGGCGGAGAAGGAGATCCAGCTGGACGCCCGCGCCGAGCCGAAGGACCGGCACACGCATTAGAAGGACCCCGCGTCCCCCCATCCCTCGCAGGCTCGGGACGGGGCCCTGACGCGGGGCCGTTCCAGCACGTCGCCGACGACGGCCCCGTCCCGATCCGGGAGGGGCCGTCGTCGTCTGCTCGTCTAGCGCGAGGTCGGCGGACGGTCGCCGCGGCGGGCCGGCGGAGTCCGCTCGACCAGGCCGGCGAGCCGGGCCAGCCCCCAGCTGACCGCCTGGCCGACCGGGGCCAGCCTCGCGGGGGCGCGGCGGACGACGGCGTCGACGACGTCGCGGCTGCGGTCGAGCACCGACAGCGGCAGCGCCGAGAGGGCGTTGCCCGGCGGACGGCGGGACACCATCGGGTGCGGCCGGGTCGGCGAGATGCGGCGGACCAGGTCCCAGCGGCGGCCCAGCGCCTGCAGCTCCTCCGGATCGAGGCACTCCTGCAGCCGGGGGAAGAGCACGTCCTCCTCGTCGCGGACGTCCTCGTTCAGCACCTCCACGAGCCGGGACAGCCGCTGCGCGCGCCGCGGGTCGTCGTGCCCGAGCGTCTCGAGCTCGCTGACCAGCTCGTTGACCTCCTGGTGCTCCTCCTCGATGCGCAGGGTCAGCTCCTCGCCGTCGGGCAACACCCGGCGGATCACCGGCCAGAGCACGCTCTCCTCGGCGAAGGCGTGACTGAAGACCAGGCGGTCGATGCGGGTCAGCACCTCCTCCTGCTCGCGGCCGGTGGTGCCCTCCAGCTCGCGCAGGAGCCGGTCCAGCTGGATGTGGTCACGACGCTGGCGGACCAGGACGCTGCCCGGCCCCCCGAGCTCCTCGACCGACTGGTCGGCTAGGGAACGGCTCACGGTGCATACCTCCCAGTCGCAACTGCAGGTCGCTCTCCTGCCCGCTGGAGGCCACCGGCATGCGCCCGGCCGGTCTCCGTCGACGGCGACCGGCGCCAGGGCTCGGCCGACGGAGCTGCGGCAGGATCTCGACGACACCTCCTGGTCCGGACCGACCGCACGGCCGCCCGGAGGGCCGGTGTCGGAGCCCCGCGACACGGTTGCGCACCATCTTGTTGTTTACATGAGAAGCGGGGTGGGGACTGGTCGGAGGTCACCCGAACGCAGACGAGGAAGGCCCTGATCGATGACCCAGTCGACGAGCACCACCACCGGCAGCAGCACCACCACCTCGACCGCCCTCAGCCAGGCCTCCCCCTCGGCGCTGCAGACCAGCCAGGGCAACACCACCATCGCCGACGGCGTCGTTCAGAAGATCGCCGGGCTCGCCACCCGCGAGGTCTCCGGCGTGCACGCCCTCGGTGGCGGCGCGGCGCGCGCCTTCGGGGCCCTCCGCGAGCGCATCCCGGGCGCCACGCAGACCGCCGGCCAGGGCGTGGCGGTGGAGGTCGGCGAGAAGCAGACGGCCGTCGACCTCGACGTCGTCACCGAGTACGGCGCACCGATCGCCGAGATCGCCCGCTCCGTGCGCCGCAACGTGATCAACGCGGTCGAGGGGATGACCGGGCTGCAGGTCACCGAGGTGAACATCGCCGTCAACGACATCCACCTGCCGACCGACGACCAGGTTCCGCAGGAGCCTGCGCGGGTCCAGTGACCTCCGGCGCCAGCACCGCGGCCACCCCGGACGCGGAGGCCATCGCCACCGCGGTGCGGACCGCGCCGGCAGTGGCTGCCCTGCACGCCGGGGGCCTGCGCCTGGTCGTCACGCTGCTGCCCGGCCGCCGGGTCGAAGGCGTCCAGGTGACCGACGACCGGGTGACGGTCAGCGTCGTCGTCGCCCGGGGCGTCCCGATCCCGGTTTTGACCGACCAGGTCCGCGCCCGGGTCGCGCCCCTGGCCGGCGGCCGACCGGTCGACATGCACGTCGCCGACCTGCAACTGGCCGACGAGGAACAGCCGGCCCTGCCGCCGGGCCCCTCCGCCTGACCGACCCGGGAGGAGCCCGCGCCGTGACGTCGCCCCTGTCCCCCGAGCAACGACGCCGGCGGCGCGCGGCCCTCCGCCGGCACCACCCCGACCTCGGCGGCGACGCCGAGGAGTTCACGCGCACGCTGCGGGCCTGGGAGTCCCCGTCGTCGGCCGGGACCCCCGGCCCGGCCGGCCCCGAGGTCCGCTTCGTGCGCCGTCCCCGCGGCCTGCGCCGGCTGCTCGCCTGGTGGCAGCGCCGCTCGCGCCGCTCCTCCGCTCCACGCCGCGTCGTGTGAGCCGCTCTCCTCTCCCTGGAGGTACCGCCATGCCCCCCACCGTGGTGGGTCTGTTCACCGGTCTCCTGCTCGGCCTCGCCTGGGTGATCGGCGGGTTCGACGCCTTCGCCGGCACGGCCGTCCTCGGCGTGATCGGCATCCTCGTCGGCAAGGTCGTCTCCGGCCAGCTCGACCTGACGCCCTACCTGGGCGGCCGGGGGCAGGGCCGGTGACGGCGCTGGCCGCCGACGCCGGGACCACCGGCAGCGCCCCCGCCGCGACCCCGCCCGAGGAGCGCGGCCGGCTGACCGTCGCCGAGCGCGTCGTCGAGCGGGTCGCGGGCTACGCCGCCACCCAGGTCGACGGCGCCGCCGCCGCGCCGCGCCGGCTGCTCGGCATCTCCGTCGGCGGAGCCCGCGCGGACGCCGAGGCCGCCGTCCGCGCCACCGTCGACGGGCACGTCGCCACCGTGACAGCGACCATCGCCGTCGCCTGGCCGCAGTCGGTACGCCGGGTGACCGAGGCGCTGCGCGCCCGCGTCCGTGAGGACGTCCGCCGGATCACCGGCGTCGAGGTCGCCCACGTCGACGTGGACGTCGTGGACTTCGCGACCGCCACCGCGCCCGCGCGGCGCGTGCAGTGAGGGGACGACGGCGATGACCGTGGTGAACCGGGTCCTGGCCACCCTCCTGGCCCTGGCCCTCCTGCTCGGCGGCCTGCTGGCCGTCGTCGAGATCGTCCTCGCGGCGCTCGACCGGCAGCCCTGGCTGGTGCCGCACCCCGGCTGGACGGCCTGGCTCAGCGACCAGACGCTCGCCTCGGGCGTCGTCCGTGCCGCGCTGATCGGCGCGGTCGTGCTCGGGCTGGTGCTGCTGGTCCTCGCGCTGCGCCGCGGCCGCCCGGGCGCGCTGCCGCTGCCCGCACGGGTCGAGGCGGTGCGGACGACGGCCTCGCGGCGCGGCCTGGAGCGCACGCTGCGCGCCGCCGCGACCCGGCCGGACGGCGTCCGGGACGCGCAGGTCAAGGCGCGCCGCCGCACCGTGCGGGTGCGGGCGGCCACGGCGCTGCGCGACCCCGCGGACCTGCAGTCCCGGGTGACCCAGGCCGTCACCGAGCGGCTGGAGGAGCTCGGTCTCGCCGGCACGCTGCGGCCCCGCGTCACCGTCTCGAAGGGGGCCGGCCGATGAGCCGCCGCGTCGACACCGCCAACCGCACCGTCCTGGCCCTGCTCGGCCTGGTGCTGCTCGGCGGCGGCGCCGTCGGGCTGGCCGCGAGCTTCGGCTCCTTCGGCGACCCGCCGCCGGTGCTGCCCGGGACGGCCCGCCGCTTCGAGGACCAGCAGCCCTGGTTCTGGTGGGCCGTCGCCGGCGTCTGCCTGCTGGTCGCGCTCCTGGCGCTGCGCTGGCTGCTCGCCCAGCTGCACACCGACCGGATGACCCGCCGGGACCTGACCCGTGACGACCGCGAGGGGCGCACCGTCGTCCACGCCGGCGCCCTCACCGCGGCCGTCGAGGAGGAGGCGCAGTCGCTGCGCGGGGTCGTCGGCGCCTCCGCCCGCCTGGTCGAGGCCCGGGACCGCACGCTCACCGTCGCCGTCGAGCTGGCCGACCACGCCGACGTCGCCGAGGTCCGCCGGACGCTGGAGGACCGGGTGGTCGCCCACGCCCGCCGGGCCATCGATGACCCGGACCTGCCGGTCGACATCGAGCTGCGGCCCGGCCGCCGCTCGGACAGCCGCGGCCTGCGCTGAGCCCAGGGACGCCGGGGGCCCGGGAGCCCCCCGCTCCGCGCGAGCGCCGTCCACCCTGTGGACCACACGCGCCGAGCAGCACGTCCTGACCCGGAGGACCCGTGGACCCCAGCGCCGCGCCGCCACCCCACCCGCCGGGCGCCGTCTGGCTGGAACGCGGAGCCGACGGCGTCGTCCTGCACCTGCGGGGCGAGGTCGACACCGCCACCGTGGCCCGCTGGGACGCCGACCGGCCGGCACCCGGCCAGGACGGTGTGCCGCTGGGCCCGGTGGTGGCGGTGGACGCCTCCGCCGCCGCCTTCCTCAACTCCACCGGGGTGGTGCTGCTGGTCCGGGAGACCGACGCGCACCGCCGGGCCGGCGGGCGACCCGAGCTGCGCAACCCCTCGCGGGCGGTCCTGCGGGTGCTGCGCCTGACCGGGGTGGCCGACCTGTTCGACGTCGTGGCGGGCTGACCGCGCGGCTCAGGTGGTCGAGCCGGGACGCCGCGACTCGCGGAGCACCCGCTGGAGTCGCTCGAGCAGGTTCTCCAGCGACTCCTCGAACTCCGCGGCGGACTCGTCCTCGGACAGCAGCGGCGCGAGCCGGCGCACCAGCGGGAAGTCGGCCAGCGACTGCTCACCGGCGTCCGGCGCGCCCTCCGGGTCGTCCAGCGCGGTGATCGGCACCCCCTGCTGCGCGACCTCGAGCAGCAGGTGCCCGAGCAGGAAGCCGGTGTAGGCCCGGTAGGCGGCGACCGCGGCCTCGTCGCTGAAGCCGTGACCGGTCAGCGCGTCGAGGAAGGACTCGAGCCAGCGCAGGCTGCGCAGCGGTGGCCGCACCCACGGCGCGGCCGGCGGCCGGGTCGCGATCAGCGGGAAGAGGGCCGGGTGGGCGAGCGCGATCCGCCGGACCCCGTGCGCCAGCCGCTGCAGGTAGTCCTGCCAGCCGTGCTGCGGCGCCAGGTAGACCTCCGGGTCACCGTAGAGCTCGTCGACGACCAGCTCCACCACGCCGTCGAGCAGGTCCTCCCGGCCGGTGACGTGCCGGTACAGCGCCATCCCCTCGACGCCCAGGTGGGCACCCATCCGGCGCATGGTGAGCGCCTCGAGCCCGTTCTCGTCGATGAACTCGACGGCCGCGGCGAGCACCCGGCGACGGTCGAGCGGCGTCCGGACCGTCCCCGGCGGGGATGCGCGGAGCGCGCGCGTGTGCGGCTGCCCGTCCGTGGGCACAGGACCAGGAGGAGCAGCGTCGTCCGCCACGCCCGCCTCCCGTCGCCGTCCGTCCCCCCGTTGTACGCCGCTCGGGTCGGTCCGCGGGGCCCACCGTCCCGCCCTCACGCAACGGACCAGTGTTTACGTCGTAAGCAGGATGGGCACAGAGTTCCCAGCGCCTGCACGACGGTGCGCCAACGGACGGCGCTGCGGACCCGCAGCCCTCCCTCGACACTGGACAGGAGCAGCATGATCACCGAGACGCAGATCCAGCAGGTCATCGGCACCACCGCGGTTGACGCCGACGGCGACAAGATCGGCAAGGTCGGCGTGGTCTACCTCGACGACGAGACCGGCCGCCCCGAGTGGGCCACCGTGAACACCGGTCTGTTCGGCACGAAGGAGACCTTCGTACCGCTGGCCCAGGCCGACCTCTCCGGTGACACCCTGCGCTTCCCCTATGACAAGGCCAAGGTCAAGGACGCGCCGAAGATCGACACCGACGGGCACCTGTCGCCGCAGGAGGAGCAGGAGCTCTACCGCTACTACGGCCTGGGCACGGGCACGGAGACCACCACGCAGACGCAGACCACCACCGGGACCGCGGGCACGGCGGGCACCGCCGGGACCGCGGGCACCGCGGGCGTGGCGGGCACCGCCGGCACCGCGGGTCTGGCCGGGACCGACCGCGACCGTGGCGTGGACACCCGTCCCGCCGTGGGCCGCGACACCTCCGGCCCGACCACGGACAGCGCCATGACCCGCTCCGAGGAGCGCCTCACCGTGGGGACCCGCTCCGAGGAGGTCGGCCGCGCGCGGCTGCGCAAGTACGTCGTCACGGAGAACGTGACCGAGACCGTGCCGGTCTCCCGCGAGGAGGTCCGCGTCGAGCGCGAGCCCATCACCGAGGCCAACGTCGGCAACGCGCTGGACGGCCCGGCGATCTCCGAGGAGGAGCACGAGGTCACCCTGCACGCCGAGCGTCCGGTGGTGGAGAAGGAGGCCGTGCCGGTCGAGCGGGTGCGCCTGGACAAGGAGACC
>DATIMX010000033.1:0-3332 GCA_035474935.1 Geodermatophilus sp.
TCGTGGACGACGTCGAGATCGACCCGGCGGCCGCGGCCAAGCAGCTGGCCGGCCCGGAGGCGGCCGAGGTGCTCGGCGCCGCGCAGGCCGCGCTGCGCGAGCTGCCCGAATGGACGACGCCGGCCATCGAGGCCGCGCTCAAGGAGGCGCTCGTCGAGGGGCTGGGTCGCAAGCCGCGCCAGGCGTTCGGCCCGGTGCGCGTCGCCGTCAGCGGCCGCACGGTGTCACCGCCGCTGTACGAGTCCATCGAGCTGCTGGGGCGCGAGCGCACCCTCGCCCGCCTCGCCGCGGCACGGGCCGCCGTCCCCGGGTGACCGGATGAGCGCAGCGGGACCGCCCGGCTGGGCCGTGCCGGACGACGAGCCCTACACCGGGCCGCCGCCGACCGGGCCCTACGGAGCGCCGCCGTACGTTCCCGGGGCGCTGTACGGGGTGCACGCGGGGACGGCGGTCGGGCCGGTCCCGTGGCCGCTCGGACCGGTGCCGCTGCAGCCGGGGCCGCACACCGTGCCGCCGTGGGGACCGCCACCCGGGCCGCCGTGGGTGCCCCCGCCGGGGATGCGGTGGCAGCTGCCCCCGGGCACCCCGCCGCACGACGAACCGGTCGAGTACCTGCAGGTCATGCGTTCGCGCGACGGGCACTGGTGGCGGCCGCTGCTGGGCCTGCTGCTGTTCACGGCGGTCTACCTCGTGGCGACCGCGGTGGTGCTGATCGCCGGCTTGGCGGCCGGGGTGCTGCCGGACCCCACGGCGATCGACCCGACCGACCTCACCGACCCCGGCCTGCTCCTGCTCACGAACGTCTCCCTGATCGTCGCCGTCCCCTGCGTGTGGCTGTCGTGGGTCGCCGCGCACGGGATGAGCATCGGCTGGTCGTCGTCGGTGCTGGCCCGGCTGCGGTGGCGGCTGCTGGCGCCGTACACGCTGCTGGCGCTGCCCACGCTCGCTGCGGGGCTCCTGCTGAGCGTCCTGCTGGGCTTCGTGGCCGGGGACTGGGCGGCCACCGGCCCGGTCGACGGGTTCGGGTGGCTGCTGCTCGTCGTGCTGCTGACCACGCCGTTGCAGTCGGCCGCGGAGGAGTACGTGTTCCGCGGGTACCTCAGCCAGGCGATCGCCGGATGGGTGGGCCGGCCCCGCGCGGGCGCGGTGGTAGCCGCGGTGCTGACCGCCGCGCTGTTCTCGGCGGCCCACCTGCCGCCCGACGTCTGGACGTTCCTGGACCGGTTCGCCTTCGGGCTGGCGGCCTCGGCGGTCGTCTGGCTGACCGGCGGCCTGGAGGCGGCGATCGTGCTGCACGCCGTCAACAACGTGGTGGTCTTCCTGCTGGCCGGCTCGCTGGGGGAGGGCGTGGCCACCGACGCCGTCCCGGCCGGGACCGGCGTGCTCGTGGTGCTCATCGACCTGCTCGCCATGGCCGCCTACGTCGGCCTGGTCCTGCGTACCCGCCGGTGGTTGCGGCCGGAGGTGCGGACCGCCGCGTTCGACCTGCGACCACCGTCACCGAGGGGGGTGCCCGGACCACCCCCGGGCATTGGGTATGGTGTTGTGCAGCGCCGCGAGGTGCAGCAACACCCTTGGGGTATGGGGTAATTGGCAGCCCGACGGTTTCTGGTTCCGTTAGTCTAGGTTCGAGTCCTGGTACCCCAGCGAGGAAGCTGTCTGCCTGGAGACACAGTTCCTCAGCACCACCCGCACGGCCCCGTCGTCTAGCGGCCCAGGACGCCGCCCTCTCACGGCGGTAGCGAGGGTTCGAATCCCTTCGGGGCTACGGCGTGCGAGAGCCCCCGGTCACCCGATCGGGGGCTCTCGCCGCTCCGGGGCCCGCCGCCCTGCCGTGGGCGGCCTCGCCCCGCTCGCCCACCACCACGAGCCGCGCCCCCCTCCCGCTCCGGAACAGAGACCGACTGGTCTCCGGCGCGTCCGCAGGACTAGCGTCTGGGAGCCGCTCACGCACCGTCACGGGCGGCGGGGAGGCGGGGGCAACGTGATCCGGACGAGTCGTCGACTGGCCGACGGCCGGGAGATCCTCTACTTCGACGACGACCGGAGCACCGAGCCGCGCGACGCCGTGGACCCCCGCGACCTGCCGCCGGTCAGCACCCGTTCCCAGCTGCGTCACGACGTGCTGCTCGACGAGTGGGTGGCCATCGCCTCGCACCGGCAGTCGCGCACGTTCCTCCCCCCGGCCGACCAGTGCCCCCTCGACCCCTCGCGGCCAGGGCACCCGACCGAGATCCCCGAGGCCGACTACGAGGTCGTCGTCTTCGAGAACCGGTTCCCGTCGCTGGCCACCTCGGTCGACCGCGACGTCCGGCCGACGGTGCCCGGTGGCGGCCCGGCTGGACTGCGCCCCGGGTTCGGCCGGTGCGAGGTCGTGGTCTTCACCAGCGACCACGACCGGATCTTCGCCGAGCTGGGGGCCGGACGCGCACGGCTGGTGGTCGACGTCTGGGCGGAGCGGACCGAGGCGCTGGGCTCGATCCCCGGGATCGAGTACGTCTTCTGCTTCGAGAACCACGGAGAGGAGATCGGGGTGACCCTCTCGCACCCGCACGGGCAGATCTACGCCTACCCGTACCTGCCGCCGCGGACGGAGAAGATCCTCGCCTCCGTCCGGCGGCACAGGGACTCGACGGGAGGTGACCTCTTCGCCGAGGTCGTCGCCTCCGAGCGGTCCGGCCCGCGGGTGGTCACCGCCAACGAGCACTGGACGGCGTTCGTGCCGGCGGCGGCCCGCTGGCCCTACGAGGTGCAGCTGTTCCCCCACCGCAGGGTGCCCGACCTGCCGGCGCTCACCAGCGAGGAGCGCGACGCCTTCGTCGCCGTCTACCTCGACGTGCTCGGCCGGTTCGCCCGGCGGTTCGACACCCCGATGCCCTACATCGCCTCCTGGAATCAGGCACCCGTGCACACCGGCCGGGAGGACTGGTGGCTGCACCTGCAGGTCTTCTCGATCCGCCGGGCACCGGGCAAGCTCAAGTACCTGGCCGGCTCCGAGTCCGGCATGGGCGCCTTCGTGACCGACACCAACCCCGAGGACGTGGCCGAGCAGCTGCGGGCGGTGCGGTGACGGCGGCGGAGGTGGCCGCCAAGGCGTTCGCCGAGGCGTTCGGCGGGGCGCCCGAGGGGGTCTGGGCCGCACCGGGCCGGGTGAACGTCATCGGCGAGCACACCGACTACAACGACGGGTTCGTGCTACCGGTGGCGCTGCCGCAGACCACCCGCGCCGCGGTCGCCCGCCGGGACGACGGGCTGGTCGCCCTCGTCTCCGCGCAACACCCCGACGACCGGGTGGAGGTGCCGGTCGCCGAGCTCGCGCCGGGGCGGCCCGG
>DATIMX010000034.1:0-18443 GCA_035474935.1 Geodermatophilus sp.
GGAGGCCCGCGATGACCGGACCCCTGGGCCGGCTCGACTCCATCGAGACCGCGATCGCCGCGATCAAGAGCGGCAAGCCGGTCGTCGTGATCGACGACGAGGACCGCGAGAACGAGGGCGACCTGATCTTCGCCTCCGAGCTCGCCACCCCCGAGCTCGTGGCCTTCATGGTCCGGTACACGTCCGGCTACATCTGCGTCGCGGTCACCGAGGGCGACGCCGACCGGCTCGACCTGCCACCGATGTTCCGCGTCAACCAGGACCGCCACGGCACCGCCTACACGGTCACGGTCGACGCCCGCGAGGGCATCACCACCGGCATCTCCGCCTCAGACCGGGCGACGACGATCCGCACCCTGGCCGCCGCCGACACCACCGCGCAGGACCTGAGCCGGCCCGGCCACATCGTGCCGCTGCGCGCCAAGGACGGCGGCGTGCTCCGCCGCCCCGGGCACACCGAGGCGGCCGTGGACCTCGCCGTCCTCGCCGGCCTGCGCCCGTCCGGCGCGCTGTGCGAGATCGTCAGCGAGAAGGACCCGACCGGCATGGCCCGGGGCGAGGAGCTGCGCGTCTTCGCCGACGAGCACGACCTGGTCATGATCTCCATCGCCGACCTCATCGCCTACCGCAAGCGCTTCGACAAGCTGGTCGAGCGGGTCGCGGAGGCCACCGTCCCGCTGGCGCCCGGCGTCTTCACCGCCGTCGGCTACCGGAGCTCCTACGACGAGCGCGAGCACGTGGCCTTCGTCTACGGCGACATCGGGGACGGCGAGGACGTGCTGGTGCGCGTGCATTCCGAGTGCCTGACCGGCGACGTCTTCGGCTCGCTGCGCTGCGACTGCGGCCCCCAACTGCAGGCGGCCCTGGCCGCCGTGGCGCAGGAGGGGCGCGGCATCGTGCTCTACATCCGCGGGCACGAGGGCCGGGGCATCGGCCTGCTGCACAAGCTGCAGGCCTACCAGCTGCAGGACATGGGGATCGACACCGTCGACGCCAACCTCGACCTCGGCCTGCCCGCCGACGCCCGCGACTACGGCACCGGCGCGCAGATCCTCGTCGATCTCGGCGTGCACACCATGCGGCTGCTCACCAACAACCCCGCCAAGCGCGCCGGGCTGGAGGGCTACGGGCTCAAGGTGACCGGCCGGGTGCCGCTGCCCAGCCACGTGACCGCGGAGAACCTGGCCTACCTGCGCACCAAGCGCGACCGGATGGGCCACCTGCTCGACATCATCGAGCCGGAGACCGAGTCCGGCCCGGCCGACGCCGCGACGGTGCCCGGCACCGACGTCCCGCTGCGCCAGACGGAGCAGCAGCTGTGAGCGTCGCGGGTTCACCGATGGGCACAGCAGCGGTCCCGCGAACGCGGCCGACGAGCGCCGGCGAGGAGGACACGTGAGCGGCAGGGGTGCGCCCGAGGCCGCGGCGGTCGACGCGACCGGGCTGACGCTCGGCATCGTCGCCACCACCTGGCACGCCGAGCTCACCGGGGCGCTGCTGGAGCGCGCGGTCGCCGCCGCGGTTGCCAGCGGCGTCCCCGAGCCGACCGTCATCCGGGTGCCGGGGGCGGTGGAGCTGCCGGTGGTCGCCCAGGCGCTCAGCGAGCGGCACGACGCCGTCGTCGCGCTCGGCGTCGTCATCCGCGGTGGGACGCCGCACTTCGAGTACGTCTGCGACGCGGTCACCGCCGGCCTGACGCGCGTCGCCCTGGATGCGGGCAAGCCCGTCGGCAACGGCGTCCTCACCTGCGACACCGAGGAGCAGGCACGCGACCGGGCGGGGCTGCCCGGCTCGGTCGAGGACAAGGGCTGGGAGGCGGCCGTGGCCGCCCTGGCCACGGCCCTGACCCTGCGCAGTCTGCGCGGGACCGCGCGGCCCACCGGCTTCTCGATCCGACCGGCCGACGGGAGCCGCGCGTGAAGACCTTCGACCAGCTGTTCGCCGAGCTCTCGGCCAAGGTGGCCGCGGGCGACCCCGCGTCGGGGACGGTCACGGCGGTCCGCGACGGCGTGCACGCCGCGGGCAAGAAGGTCGTCGAGGAGGCCGCCGAGTCCTGGATGGCCGCCGAGCACGAGGGGGCCGAGCGCACCGCCGAGGAGGTCAGCCAGCTGCTGTACCGCGTGCAGGTCCTGATGCTGGCCCGCGGGCTCACCCTGGACGACGTCTATGCCCATCTGTGACGCCGCCCATCTCTGAAGGAGGACCCTCCTGCCTCCCGCTCGCAGGCTCGCGGCGGGACCCTGCAGGAGGGCCGGCAACCCCATGGAAGGAGACCGACCCGTGCTGCGCATCGCCGTGCCCAACAAGGGTGTCCTGAGCGAGCCGGCCGCCGAGATGCTCGCCGAGAGCGGCTACCGCCAGCGCCGCAGCACCAAGGACCTCGCCGTCTACGACCCCGACAGCGACACCGAGTTCTTCTACCTGCGGCCCCGCGACATCGCCGTCTACGTCGCCGCGGGCACGCTGGACGTCGGCATCACCGGCCGCGACATGCTGCTGGAGACCGCGCCGGCGGTCGGCGAGGGCGCCGCCGCGGTGGAGGTCATGCCGCTGGGCTTCGGCCGCTCCTCCTTCCGGTTCGCCACGCCGCTGGAGTCCGGCATCGAGAGCGTCGAGCAGCTGGCCGGCAAGCGGATCGCCACGGCCTACCCGGTGCTGCTGCAGCGCTTCCTCGACGAGCAGGGCATCGCGGCCTCGGTGGTCAAGCTCGACGGCGCGGTGGAGACCGCCTGCCGGCTCGGCGTCGCCGACGCCGTCTGCGACGTGGTCGAGACCGGGACGACGCTGCGCGCGGCCGGGCTGCACATCATCGGCGAGCCGGTGCTCACCAGCGAGGCCATCCTGGTGCGGCGGGCCGGGGCCGAGGAGGTGCCCGCGGTCGCGCAGCTGCGCCGGCGGCTGCGCGGTGTCCTGGTGGCCCGGCAGTACGTGATGCTCGACTACGACTGCCCCAACGAGCTGCTGGAGAAGGCCACTGCCCTGACCCCCGGCCTCGAGGGGCCGACGGTCAGCCCGCTGCAGACGGAGGGCTGGTCCGCGGTGCGCGCGATGGTCGCGCAGCACGAGACCAACCGGGTGATGGACGAGCTCTGGGAGCTCGGTGCCCGCGCGATCCTCGTCACCAGCATCCACGCCTGCCGGATCTGAGCAAGGACCCCGTCCACCTCACCGCTCGCATGCTCGCGGGCTCGCGGCGAGCTCCGGACGGGGCCGGCCCGGGACGGGGCCGCGGCGAGCCTCCGGACGGGGCTGCGCGCCGGCGTGGCTCGCGGTGCGGTCCACACGTGCGAGAGCCCCCGTCCGGTCAGGACGGGGGCTCTCGGGGTCCTGCGTCAGCGGACGCGCATGGTCCGGTCGACGAGGTCGATCGCGGTGCACAGCCCCAGGGCCATCGCCCGGCCGCTGGTGGCGCCGGTGGCCAGCAGGCCGTCGATCGCGGGGCCCAGCGGCCGCTCGCCGACCAGCCCGTGCAGCACCGCGGCGTACTCGGCACTGACCCGGCCGGCGGCCGCGTGCCGCAGCAGCGACCGGGACAGCTCCGTCGTCCGGCCGGCGGCCAGCGCGGAGACCGCGGCGGCGAACCGCTCGGCGGCGGGGTGGCCCAGCAGCACGAGCCCGGCCATGGTCCCGGCCATGACGTCGTCCCCGGCCGGGGTCAGCCCCGGGCCCAGGCCGATCAGCCGGGTGGCGGTGCGCAGGGCGGCGTCCAGGTCGGCCCGGCGGACGGCGCCGCGCAGCGCGGCGAGCGGGCCACCGGGACCGGCCGGCAGGCCGGGGAGGGTGAACGCGCTGTGCGGGACGCCCTCGCCGTAGAGGGCGTTGCGGAGCTGGCGGACGCCCTCGGGGAGCAGTGCGGGGCGGGGGCGCGGCAGCCGGGGCCGCGGGTCCCACCAGGCGGCGGCACTGACGGCGAGGTCACCCACGACGATGCGCCCGCCGCCGACCTCGGCCGGGGCGTCGGGCGGCAGCGCCACCAGCGGGCGGCCGTTGCTGGGACGGAAGAGCACGCAGGCCAGCGGCAGGCGGGCGGCGTCGCTGGTGAGCACGCCGACGACGTCGCCGCCGCGCTCGGTGGGCACCTGCAGGTAGACGGCGGCGGGGACGCTGAGCAGGACGCGCGCCGGGCGTACCGGACCGCGCAGGAGGTCGGCGACACCGGTGCTCGCCGAGGCGGGCACGGCGGTGGCGGCACGGGCAGGGGGAGCGGTGCGCGCGGTGGCCTGGGCGGACTCGCGCGGCAGCGGGATGGTCGGTAGTCCGGCCCGCGCGGCGCGGCCACGCGGGGAGGTCGGAGTGCCGGGGCGGTTCCCGCCCGGGCCTGCGGTCTCGTCGATGGTGCGCATGGCGACCTCTTCACGCTGGAAGACCACGGGGAGCACCGTCGGCTCGGGACCCCCCGCCCGGGCCCGTCCACCCCTGGAGGGGGCTGGGCGGCACCCTGGGGCGGGAACCGGCCTACCATCCACCGGGCGGAGTGGAACCGGGTCTCGAACCTATGCGGCGCGTCGCACGCCCAAGTATGGCGGATGTCGCCAAGAATGGATGATCAGGTCCGGGCACTCCTGACAGGGTGCTGCTGTGTGGCCGTGTGCATCGGCAACAGAGAAGGTTGGTGTCGTGACCCAGGGTGAAGCATCCCTCGTCGTCCCCACGCTGGGTGAGGGGTTGGTCTCGTCCCGGCGTCACCTGTCGGCAGCGGAGGCGCCGGTGACCGAGAGCCGCGGCGAGCGGCCCAGTTGGCAGGAGCGCATGGGCCTGAGCCTGGCCGAGGCGCTGCGCCTGCCCGGCCTCGCGGGGACGGAGGTCGTCGCCGGGCACGGCGGCCTCGACCGCGTCGTCCGCTACATGGTGGTCGACGACCCCGCCGACCCCCTGGCCGTGGCCGGTCCCGACGTCCTCGTCGTCCTGGGGGCGCGCCTGCCGCCGGCCGACGCCGCCAACTGCCGCGCCCTGGTGGAGCGGCTGGACTCCATGGGCACCACGGCGCTGGCCTACCGCCAGACCGAGGGGCCGCCGCCGGTGCCGGCCGACGTGCTGGCCGAGGCCGACCGCCGGGCGCTGCCGGTGCTCGCCCTGCCCGCGACGGTGCGGATGGGCGAGGTCGTCTCCGAGGTGCTCGGCGCCGTCGTCGGCAAGCAGAGCGAGGCGCTGGTGCTCTCCAGCCGCATGCACGACCAGTTCATCGACGTCGCGCTCAGCGGCGGTGGGCTGGCCGAGGTCACCGAGCAGCTCGCCCACTCCCTCCAGGGCGCCGCCGTGCTGGGCCTGGGGCCGGACCGCGAGATCGTCACCAGCGCCGGCCCGCCCGAGGACGTCGCCGAGATCAGCGACTGGCTGTGGCTGCTGGACGCCGAGGCCGAGGACGAGATGGCGATGATGGCGCCGTCCAGCCGGCTCTCGGGCCTGCGCGCCGACCAGACCGTCGTCACCCCGGCCGACGTGCTCGCCGACGCCGACCTCTCCCCGGCCGACGGCATCCTGCTCGTGCCCGGGCACCACGAGCTGCCCGGCGGCGTGGGGGAGTACGCCGTCGCGCCGATCATGGCCGGCGACCAGCGGCACGGCTGGCTGGTCGCCGTCCACCGGACCGGGCCGCTGCTCGTCGGCGCCGGCGCCCTGCTCGAGCGGGCCGCGGTGGTCGCGGCGCTCTCGGTGATCCGCCAGCAGGCCGTGCACTCGGTCGAGCTGCGCTTCCAGGGCGACCTGGTGCGCCGGCTGGTCGCCGGGTCGCTGCGGCACACCGAGCGGGCGCTGGCCCAGACCCGCTCCTTCGGCTGGCGGCTCGACGGCCCGGTCGTCGTCCTGGTGACCGCCACGGAGACCGCCGCCGACCCGCAGGCCGACCCCACCCGCGCCCTCGACGTCCTCGACCGGCTGGCCGACGGCTGGCGCGCCGCACTGGAGACCGAGGTCTCCGGCGCGGCGGTGGCCGGGCTGTCGACGGAGATCGTCACCGTGCTGCCGCTCGACGGGCGGACGCCGGAGGAGATCACCTCCTTGGTGACCGCGGTGACCGGCCGGGTCAACGCGCGGGTGCGCCGGGTCGGGCGGGTGCTCGGCACCGGCATCGGCCGCCCGGCCGGCTCGCTGTCGGCGCTCGGCGAGGCCCACCAGCAGGCGTCCCGCGCCCTCGGCGTGGGCCAGGAGATCCACGGGACCCAGGCGGTGACCCACTTCGACCAGCTCGGCGTCTTCCGGCTGCTGTCGCTGATCCCGGACAGCACCGAGCTGCGCAACTACGTCGACGAGGTGCTGGGGACGCTGGCCGACGCCGCCGACCCCGACTCCGCCGACCTGCGGGAGACGCTGCGCGTGCTGCTGGAGACGAACCTGAACGTCGCGGAGTCCGCGCGCCGGCTGCACTTCCACTACAACACGATGCGGTACCGGATCGGCAAGCTCGAGCGGCTGCTCGGGCCCTTCACCACCGACCCGACCCTGCGGCTGAACCTGCTGCTCGCGCTGCACGCGGCGCGCATGCGGGGTCTGGACCAGCCGCACCGCCCGCCGGTGGACGCCGCGATGACGCTGCCCCCGGACGACGGCCTCGACGCGCTGATCTGAGCGCGCCGTGGGGAGGAGCATCGCGGCGCTGGTCGACCGCATGGGGGAGCTGCTGGCACCGCTGGAGGCCGACCGCGACCCGGCCCGCTTCTTCCTGGGCGTCTACCTGCGGACGACCGTCGCCGTCGGCGTGGCCATCGACGCGGGCGCCTTCGAGGACCCGGCCTGGGTTGAGGAGTGGGACGTCGACTTCGCGGGCCTCTACCTCGACGCGCTCGCCGCGCACCGCCGCGACCCGGCGTCGGCCCCCCGGCCGTGGCAGTCGGCCTTCGGCGCGCGGCCGGACCTGCCGCCGGAGGCGCACGTGCTGCTGGGCATGAACGCGCACATCAACTACGACCTGCCGCAGTCGCTGGTGCGGGTCATCCCGCCTGCCGAGTTCGACATCCCCGCGGTGCGGGCGATGCGCGGGCGCGACCACGAGCGGATCGACCGGGTGCTCGCCTCCCGGGTCGCCGCCGAGGACGGCGAGCTGCACCGCGCCGGGGGACGGCGGACGCGGCTGGACCGGCTGCTGGCCCCGGTCAACCGCACCGCCAGCCAGGTGTTCCTGCGCGAGTCCCGGCGCAAGGTGTGGGCCAACACGGCCGCTCTCGACCGCGCCCGCCGCGTGGGTCCGGACGCCGCCGCGGCCCGGCTGGCCGACCTCGAGACCGCTGCCGCGGCGCGGGTCGACGACCTGCTGCGCCCCGGCCCGGTGCTGGTGCGGCTGGCCGTCCGCGGCTTCGGCGTCACGCTGGACTGACCCCTCTCCACGCTGCCGGGACGGGGCGCATCGGCGAGGCTGGGACGACGGCCGCGCCCGGTGGCCGCACGAAGGGGAGATCGCATGACCGAGGCTGTCCGTCCGCTGTCCGGCAGGGTCGCCCTGGTCACCGGTGCGTCGTCGGGGATCGGCGAGGCCACGGCCGTCGCCCTGGCCGAGGCGGGCGCCTCCGTGGCGATCGGCGCACGCCGGCGCGACCGGCTCGACGGCCTGGCCGCGCGGCTCGGCGACGCCGGCGCGAAGGTGGTCACCCTCGACCTCGACGTCACCGACGAGGCGGCCTGCCGCGACGCCGTCGCCCGCACCCGCAGCGAGCTCGGCGGGCTCGACGTGCTGGTCAACAACGCCGGGGTCATGCTGCTCGGCACGATCGTCGGCGCCGATCCCGAGGACTGGCGGCGCATGCTCGGCACCAACGTGCTCGGACTGATGTACATGACCCACGCGGCGATCGAGGGCATGGTCGAGCAGGGCTCGGGGGACGTCGTCAACATCTCCAGCGTCGCCGGCCGCCAGGCCCGCAAGGGCGCCGGTGTCTACAACGCCTCCAAGTGGGCGGTGAACGCCTTCAGCGAGTCGCTGCGCCAGGAGGTGACGACGCGGGGCGTGCGGGTCTCGCTGGTCGAGCCCGGTGCCGTCAGCACCGAGCTGACCGACCACATCACCCAGCCCGAGGCCAAGGCGGCGTCGGTGCAGATGTACACGAGCATGCGCGCGCTGCACGCCGAGGACGTCGCCCGCGCGATCGTCTACGTGGTCACCCAGCCGCCGCACGTGGCGGTCAACGAGGTGCTGGTGCGCCCGACGGACCAGGAGCGCTGAGCGGCGGGGTCCCGGGCGCGAGATCTGCACGGTGGCGGTCATCGTGGCGCCGATGCCCACCACTGTGCAGATCTCGCGCGGCCGGCCTGCAGGGTCCCGCCGCGGGCTCCCGAGTGGCGGGGAGCAGGGGGTCTTCAGCCGACCGGCGGGATCAGCGTGCGGACGGCGTAGACGACGTCGTCGCGCTCGTGAACGAAGCCGAGACGGGCCGCGACCGCCAGGCTCGCCCGGTTGTCGGGGCTCGTCGTCCAGGTCGGTGTGCGGCCCCGGGAACGGACGTCGGCCACCACCTCGGCGGCGCACGCCGTCGACAGGCCGCGGCCCCGGGCGCCCGGTTCGGTGGCGACGCCGAGGTCCTCGAACCGCCGGCCGACCAGGAACGGGCACGCGACGGAGACCGGCCGGTCGCCGTCGAACGCGGCCCACGCCCACCCGGACGCCGCGAGTCCGGCCGCGCCGCCCCAGGTCGCGCCGATCCAGGCGATCGAGGGGGAGAGCCCGGCCAGTGCCGGCGCGTCGCCCGCTCCCAGCCGCCGGACCGCGGCGACCGGGGGCGGTGGCTCTGCCGTGGGTGGCAGGACGGCGATCACGCGCGGCCAGATCGCGGTGCCCGGGTCGATGCCGCGCAGCGTCGGCAGCCACTCGGGTGGCGCCTCGACGAAGCCGGCCAGCCCGTCGACCTCGCGCGGCACCCCACGCAGCGCGACGTTGCCGCCCGACTCGGCCATGACGGTCCGCGGCGCGGGCCACCGGTCGACCCGGCAGACCCCCACGCCGGTGTGCGCGATGTGCTGCTGGACCAGCGGGCCGGGCCGCTCGGGCGCGAAGAAGCCCGCCACGTCGGCTGCGGCGACCTCGAGCACGGCGGCGGCCTAGTCGTGGAAGACCTCGATGCGGGCGCCCATCTCGACCAGCCGCTCGTAGAGCTGCTCGTAGCCGCGGGCGATGATGTCGACGTTGCGCAGCACCGACGTCCCCTTGGCCGCGAGCATCGCCAGCAGGATGCACACCGCCGGGCGCAGTGCCGGCGGGCAGACCACCTCCGCGCTCGACCAGCGCGTCGGTCCGGTCACCAGCACGCGGTGCGGGTCGAGCAGCCGGACGTCGGCGCCCAGCCGGGTGAGGTCGGAGAGGTGGATCGCGCGGTTGTCGTAGACCCAGTCGTGGATCAGCGTCGAGCCGGTGGCCGCGGCTGCGATGACGGCGAAGAACGGCAGGTTGTCGATGTTGAGGCCCGGGAACGGCATCGGGTGGATCTTGTCGATCGGCGCCTTGAGCTGCGACGGCGAGATGGTGACGTCGACCAGCCGGGTGTGCCCGTTGTCGGCCAGGTACTCCGGGGAGAGGCTGTAGCGCAGCCCCATCTCGGCGAGGGTGGCCAGCTCCACCTCGAGGAACTCGATCGGCGCCCGGCACACGGTCAGCTCGGAGTCGGTGACGATGCCGGCGGTCAGCAGGCTCATCGCCTCCACCGGGTCCTCGCTGATCGTGTAGTCGACGTCGGCGTCGAGCACCGGCCGCCCGCGGACGACCAGGGTGGTGGTGCCCAGCCCCTGGACCTCGACCCCGAGCAGCTGGAGGTACAGGCAGAGGTCCTGGACCATGTAGTTGGAGCTGGCGTTGCGGATGGTCGTCGTCCCGTCGGTGCGGGCCGCCGCCAGCAGCGCGTTCTCGGTGACGGTGTCGCCCCGCTCGGTCAGCACGATGGTGCGGTCGGCCGTGCCGGGCGCGGTGACCGCGGCGTGGTACCGGCCGGCGCGGGCCTCGACCTCCAGCCCGAAGGGGCGCAGCGCGATCATGTGCGGCTCGACGGTGCGGGTGCCCAGGTCGCAGCCGCCCGCGTAGGGCAGGTCGAACGACGGCGCCCGGTGCAGCAGCGGGCCGAGGAACATGATGATGCTGCGGGTGCGGCGGGCGGCGTCGGCGTCGATGCCGGCCAGGTCGAGCTCGTCGGGGACGACGAGGGTGAGGTCGCGGCCGGCCCCGTCCCAGGTCGCCGAGACGCCGATCGAGCGCAGCACGTCGAGGATCCGGTCCACCTCGACGATGCGGGCCACGTTGCGCAGCGTCGTCCGGCCGCGGTTCAGCAGCGCCGCGCACAGCAGTGCGACGGCGGCGTTCTTCGAGGACTTGACGACGACGCTGCCGCGCAGCGGCACGCCGCCGGTGACCAGCAGGTGGGTGGGGCCGGACGGGCCGACGCTGAACAGCTCCCGCTCCAGGGCCTCGGAGAGCCGGCCGAGCAGCTCGAGGGTGAGGTTCTGGCCGCCCTGCTCGATGCGGGCGACGGCGCTCTGGCTGGTGCCCAGCCGCTCGGCGAGCTGCTGCTGGGTCAGCCCCCGGTGCCGGCGGGCGTCACGGACGAGCGTGCCGATGCGCTGCATGGCGCTGACCTCGTGCGCCGGGGTGCTGGTGGTGGCCTCGTGCGCGAAGGCGTCGGCGGTGTCGGTGGTGGGGTCGGTGGCCGTCACGAACGGTCACGATATCTCGCATGTGAGATGCGGCGGGTCGGGCACGCCGGGACGGAACGGTCCGGCCAGACTGCCCGGCATGGACGTTCTCGTGACGGGAGGGACGGGTCGGCTCGGCCGGCTGGTCGTCGAGCGGCTGACCGACGGCGGCCACCGGGTGCGGCAGATGTCGCGGCGGGGGACCGGCCCGGGCGGGGTGCGCGGCGACCTGGCGACCGGCCGTGACCTGTCGACGGCGCTGGCCGGCGCGGAGATCGTCGTGCACGCGGCGAGCGATGCGCGGGGGGACTACTGGGAGGCCGACGTCGCCGGTACGCGGCGGCTGGTGCAGGCCGTGGAGCGGGACCGACTGCGGCACCTGGTGTTCGTCTCGATCGTCGGCGTCGACCGGATCCCCTACGGCTACTACCACGCCAAGTACGCCGCCGAGCAGGTCCTGCTGGCCTCCGGGCTGCCGGTCACGCTGCTGCGGATCACCCAGTTCCACGACTTCGTCGACCAGCTGCTCGGCACCGCTCGGCGCGGGCCGGTGCTGCCGGTGCCGATGGGCTGGCGGCTCCAGCCGGTGGACGTCGCGGAGGCCGCCGCCCACACCGCGGAGGTGGCGCTCGGGGCGCCGGCCGGGGACGTCGTCGAGTACGGCGGACCCGAGGAGCTGACCGCGGCGGAGGTCGCGCGGACGTGGGCGGCGGCGCGCGAGCCGAACGTCCACGTCGTGGCCACCCCGGTGCCCGGCCGGCTCTCGGCGGCGGTCCGTGACGGCGGCGCGCTGCCCTCCCGCGGCGCGCGCGGGCGCCGCACCTACGCCGAGCACCTGCGCGGCTGAAGAAGGAGCACGCGTATCCGCTCGACGATCATGAACCTGCGGTGGGCGACACGCCGGGAAGGTCGGTGTGTCGCCACCAGGACCTCATGATCGTCAGGAAACTGAGCCGTGAACTCGTCACTCCCCGGCTCCGCGGGCGGAGGTGCAGCGGGCCGCCGCGAGCGCCTGAGCTCAGCCGGCCGGGCGCGACGGGACGACGAGCACCGGCCGGTGCGCGCTGTGCAGCAACGCGCGGGTGACGTGGCCGACCAGGGTGTCGCGGGCGCCCCCGCGGCCGCGGCTGCCCACGACCACCACCGCCGCGCGGCGACGGGCGGCCTCGTCGGCCAGTGTCGCCGCGGTGGCCCGCGGCCGGCCGGCCCGCCCGGAGCAGCGGACGGTGACCAGCTCGGTGCCCTCGACCGGGGACGGGGCGGGGGAGCCCTGGGACTCCTCGACGGTGACCATCAGCCGCCTCCGGTGCGGGAACAGCGTGGTCGCCGCGGTGAGCGCCCGCTGCGCGTGCTCCGAGCCGTCGTTGCCGACGACGACCGGCCCGGACTCCACCGCCGCCCACTCGACGGTGGTCAGCGGGTGCGGGACGACGAGCACCGGCACCGGGCTGACGTGCACCACCAGCTCCGAGACGCTGCCCATCGAGGCGCGCATGCCGCTCGCCCCGCGCGAGCCGACGACCATGAGGTCGGCGTCGAGTTCCTCGGCGGTGCGGGCGAACTGGTAACCGTCACCGCCGAAGGTGCGTTTGACCAGCGGCTCGGCGTCCCACCCCGCGGCCCGGGCGAGCTTCACGCCGTTGCCGGCCAGCCGATCGGCCTCGGCCCTGCCCTCGCTCTCCAGCAGCCGGCCCAGCGCCTCGGCGTTGGCGGCGCGCTCCATGACGCGGTGCCGCAGCTCGGGGGAGGTGAACGGCGGCTCCCACAGGTTCAGGACCGAGGCGGTGGCCGAGGGCAGCAGCGCCGCGGCCGCCTCGATCGCGTTCACCGCGCTCGGCGAGCCGTCGTAGCCGACCAGGACGCGCAGGCTGCGGACCTCGGTGTCAGGTGCGGTCATGGCGGGCATCGTCCTCTGACCGGGCCGATCCCGGGAGGGCCCCGGGACCGTCGACCCGCGGCCGCTCATGGACTAGGCAGGGAGGTCCCGGGGCGCGGTCGTCCCGGGTGAGGAGGCGCGGGCGTGGACCAGCAGCAGTGGACGGCGGTGGTGGCCGCCGCCACCCGGGCGCCGTCGATCCACAACACCCAGCCGTGGCGGTTCACCGCCTCCGGCGACCGGCTCGAGCTGCACCGGGACACCGAGCGGGCGCTGCCGGTGCTGGACCGGACCGGCCGGCAGCAGGTGATCAGCTGCGGTGTGGCCGCCGAGTTCGCCGCCGTCGCGCTGCGCGCGGCCGGCGTCGAGGCGGAGGTCGAGCTGCTGCCGACAGCGGGGGACCCCGACCACCTCGCCACCGTGCGCGCCGGGGCGCCGCGCGAGGTCGCGCCCGCGGACGCCGCCCTGGCCGAGGCGATCGGCCGGCGGCACACCGAGCGGGCGCCGTTCCTGCCGCGCGCCGTGCCCGAGGGGGTGCTGGAGCGGATGCAGGCCGACGCCCGGCCGCTCGGTGTCTGGGTCAAGACGGTCACCGGCTCCGACGAGGAGGTCGCCACCGCCTTCCTGGTCTCCCGCGCCGAGGAGCTCGAGCGCAGCGACCCCGAGTACCTCGCCGAGCTCGAGCGGTGGCTGCGCACGGACCCGTCGGCGGTGGACGGCATCCCGGTGGGCGCGGTCCCGGAGGAGGACCCGGCGACGCGGCCGTCGAACTGGCTGGTCCGCGACTTCGTGGCCGGCAGCCGCGCGCCGCACAGCTTCCTGCCGGCCGGTGACCCGGCGGCGCCCCCGCCGGAGGTGGAGCGGCCGACCGTCGTCCTGCTGGGGACCGACGGCGACGACCGGACGGCGTGGCTGCTGGCCGGCCGGGCGCTGGGCCGGCTGCTGCTCGCGGCGACGGTGGAGGGACTGGCCACCTCGCCGCTGACCCAGGCGCTGGACTGGCCGGCCACCCGCACCCGGATGCGCGCCCGGCTCTCGCTGGTCGGCTACCCGCAGATGCTGCTGCGGATGGGCTACCCGTCGGCCACCGGCGGATCCGTGTCGGGACGGCGTCCGGTCAGCGAGGTGCTGCGGTTCGCGCCGGCCAGGTGAAGAAGGACCCCGTTCCGGGCCCCGCTGACCCCCTGCAGGGTCCCGCCGCGGGCTCGCGAGCGGTGTGGGGCAGGGGGTCCTCTTTCAATCGCGGCGCCGGGAGGCGGCCCAGGGGTCCTCGGGGTCGAAGTCGTCGTCGGTCTCCGCGTCGGTCTGCGTCCGGGCCGGCTCGGGGCGGGCGGCCGCGGCCTCCAGGGCGGCGTCGCGCTCGCGGGCCCGCTCATCGCGCTCGGCCCGCTCCTGGGCGCGCGACTCGCGGTGGGAGGGGCGCGGTCCGGCCTGCGAGCGCCGGCTGAGCGCCCACAGCGCGACGCCGGCCAGCGCGAGCCCGATCGGGATGGGGTAGGCCGAGGCCCGCTCGGTGCCGCCCTCGCCGAGGAACGTGGTGATGCCCAGGGCGAAGAAGACCGTCATCGCGCTGCTCAGCAGGCCCAGCAGCGCCAGCGCCGTCCCCAGGACCTCCGAGCGCGACCGGACGCCGTAGGCCAGCGCCAGCAGCCCCAGGCCGCCGCCGACGAAGTGCAGCCCGGCACCGGCCTGGTGCAGGTCGTCCTGGCTGCCGAGCGGGAAGAGCCCGACGAGGACGACGCCGACGGCGGCCGCGGTCAGGAAGGCGGGCACCATCCGGCCGCCGAGGCCGCCCAGCGCGGGGCGCAGCAGCACCGTGCCGGCGGCGATGAGCACGCCCTGCAGGACGAACGAGGCGTTCATCAGCAGCGGCGCCGCGGACCCCGACGTCCCCAGGGCGCTGATGACGTCGTCGGCGCGGCTGTACGAGCCGCCGGTCCGCAGCTGGACGACGGTCTCGACGACGAAGAACTGCAGGGTCAGCAGCCAGGCGATCGCGCCCCAGCGGTACCGGGTGGGTGTCACACCGGCCATGGTCCCAGCGCGGTGCCCGGGTGCGGGGACAGGTGGGCGAGGACGGCGGCGTACTGCTCCGGCGACAGCCAGGACGGGTTGCTGCCGGCCGGCATCCGCAGCACCTCGGCGTCGCGGGTGGCCGGGTCGGCCAGCAGGTCGGCGCGGGCGACGGGGGAGGGCAACCGGGTCAGCCGGACCGGGACGACCGGTCCGCCGTCGCCCTCCTCGATCTCGCCGGTCACCTCGCCGAGCGCGTGCACGCCGGGGTCGGTCCGGCCGCTGACCCACAGCAGGCACGGCTGGCCCGGGCGCACGAGGTCCAGCCGGTAGGAGCGCCGGACGCAACGGGTCAGCTCGTGCGCCGCGCCCACCCGCCAGCCGGGTTCGATCAGCTCCGGCGGGCGGGTGGACTTCAGCACCCAGCAGGCGACGTCCCCCGGCCCCAGGCGGCTCAACCGGACCTCCTCCGGACAGGGGGGCGGTTCAGTGCGAGTGGGGGACGGCACCTGAGCCGGGGTGGACTCGGCGCGGGGGCCGGACGCCTCCCGCCGAGGACATGGGCAGTGGCTCAGCCCGGGCCGGGGACGGCACCCGGCCGGGGTGTCGGCCGGTGGGCCGACAGATCAGTCCGTCGCGGAGTGGACGTCGGCGCCCGCGGGGTCGGCGTCGTCGGCGTCCACCAACTGCCGCTCGTGCTCGGTGCGGTGCTGCAGCTCCTCGTCATTGGGCCGCGCGTAGCCCCCGGCGTGCTCCTGGCGGTCGCGGGGGGCCGACTCCGTCGTCTCCATGACGTCGTCGAGGTTCGGTCGGTCGGGCTCGCTCACGGGTCTCTCCACTTCGTCGGGGACGGTGCGTCGGGACAGGCCATAGCCACCCGGGGACGGCGGTAACCCGTGATCAGCGTTGCTCGAGGAGAGCGGCGGGCACCCACGCCTCGACGAGCACGGTGCCCTGCGGCCCGGCGACGGCGTAGGTGACCCGGCCGGACCAGCCGCCCTCGCCCTGCCGCCACTCCACGAGCAGCCCCGGCCACACGCCGGGGGCGCCGGGCGGGTCGTGCACCCAGCAGTGCCGGCCGCGCGCCTGGTCGGGCCGGCTCGTCGAGGCCGACTGCGGGGGAGTCGCCGGGGGCTCGGGCGGCCCGAAGCCCGAGCGCGCCGCGCGCTCGCCGAGGGAGCGACCGGACCGCCCGGGGTGCATGCCGCCAGCCACGCGGAGAGTGTCGCACGAGGTCGAACGCCTGTTCGACACGAGCGCCGGGCGGCGGACGCTGAGCAGGGAGGCGGCGTCCCCACCGTTCGTTCCGCGGGTCACCGCGGAGGTCACCGGCGGTGACGCCGCGTCCGGGGTGGGCGTGTCATCGGCCGAACACCTACCGTGACGGCAGCGTCCCCGTGGCGCTGCCAGCGTCCGGTCGTCATCGTCGTCCACCGGAGGTCCCCGTGCAGCCACCGACCCGCCCCGGCCGCGGCACCGTCCGTGCCGCCGTCGGCATCCCCGTCGTCGCCCTCGCGGTCGCAGGCTTGCCGACCCCCGCGTCGGCCCAGCAGGAGCCGGCCGACGTCTGCGCGGCCCCGGTGACGCACCCCATCGGCGCGGTGCAGGGCAGCGGCGCGGCGACGCCGCTGGCCGGGCAGACGGTCACCGTCCGCGGCACGGTCGTGGGCGACCTGCAGGGGCCCGACGGCCTCGAGGGCTTCCACCTGCAGGACGCCGGGGACGGCGACCCGGCCACGTCCGACGGCGTCTTCGTGCTCAGCACCGTCCCGGTCGCGCTCGGCGACGAGGTCGCGGTCACCGGCGTGCCCGGCGAGTCCTCCGGCCAGACCCAGGTCAGCGCGACTCCCCAGGTCGCCGTCTGCACCGAGGACCTGCTGCCCGAGCCGGCGCCGGCGTCCCTCGACCTGCCCGCCGACGACGCCGCCCGGGAGCGGCTCGAGGGCATGCTCGTGCGGCCGGTCGACGTGCTGACCGTCAGCGAGGTCTTCGCGCTCACCCGCTACGGCGAGCTGACCCTCTCCGAGGGCGGCGTGCTCGTGCAGCCCACCGAGGTCGCCCGGCCGGGCACCCCGGAGGCCGCCGCGGTCGTCGCCGGCAACGCCGCGCGCACGGTGCTGCTCGACGACGGCCGGGACGACTCGAGGTCCCTCACGGACCGGCCGTACCTGTCCCCGGACAGCCCGGTGCGCGTCGGCGACGTCCTGGAGTTCGCCGAGCCGCTCGTCCTGGGCCACGGCTTCGGCGAGTGGCGGTTGCAGCCGGCCGACGGCACGGCGGACGGCGTGTTCGAGCCGGACGACACCCGCACCCTGGCCCCCGGGCCGGTCGGCGGCGACGTCCGGCTGGCGACGTTCAACGTGCTCAACTACTTCCTCACCCTCGGCGGCGCGGGCCGCGGCGCCGACAGCCCCGAGGAGTTCGAGGAGCAGGCCGGCAAGATCGTCCCGGCGATCCGGGCGCTGGGCGCCGACGTCGTCACGCTGCTGGAGATCGAGGACACCGACACCACGGGGCTGACCCCCGGGAACGCCGACACCGCGCTGGCCGACCTCGTCCGGCGGCTGAACGAGGCCGCGGGCGCCGAGGTGTGGGCGTACGTGCCGCTGCCGCACGAGCTGTACGGCGTCCCGCGCGACGCCATCCGCAACGGGATCGTCTACCGCACCGACCGGGTCCAGCCGGTCGGCGACCCGGTCGGCCTGGTCGACGAGGCCGTGTGGGCCAACGCCCGCGAGCCGCAGGCGCAGACGTTCGCCGCGGACGGCGACGCCTTCACCGTGGTGGCCAACCACTTCAAGTCCAAGAGCCCCGGCGACGCCACCGGCGACAATGCCGACGACGGCGACGGGCAGGGCCAGTGGAACGGCGACCGCGTCCGGCAGGCCCGGTCGGTCGCGGCCTTCGCCGCCGGGCTGGCGCAGCGCACCGGCGACCAGGACGTCGTCCTGATGGGCGACCTCAACGCCTACAGCCAGGAGGACCCGGTCGAGGAGCTGCGGGCCGCCGGGTGGACCGACCTCGGCGAGCGGTTCGACCCCGGCCGCTACAGCTACGTCTTCGACGGGCTGTCCGGCTCGCTGGACCACGCGCTGGCCACCGCCGCCCTGACCGCCAAGGTCACCGACGTCGTGCACTGGAACGTCAACTCGGTCGAGTCCGCGGCCTACCAGTACGACGGCGACCCGGCGCTCTACGCCGCCGACCCGTACCGCTCCAGCGACCACGACCCGCTCGTCGTCGGGATCGACCTCGACGAGCGCAGCCAGGGCCTGGTCCCGACCGTCACCGGCACCGAGGGCGACGACGTCCTGCCCGGCACGCACGGCCGGGACGTCGTCGAGGAGGGGCGCGGCAGCGGCACCTGCGAGCACGAGGGCCCGGCGTCCTGAGCCGCCTCGACGAGATCGGCGGTCTCGCACGGTGCCGGGTCCCGGAGCGCGCCAGATCGCCGATCCCGCCGGGGCGGGCGGCTCAGGAGCCCTTGATGCCGTCGGCCAGGGTCCGGGCCACGTCCTGCAGCAGCCGGTGCGCGGGCAGGTCCTCCACCAGCACCGGCAGCGGCAGCGACCAGTTGGGCCGGTCGGTGGTGCCGGGCATGTTCGGCCGGCGCCGCTCGCCGACGGCGTCGTCCAGTGTCGCCGAGAGCAGCAGCGACGGCGCCCGGGACAGCAGCTCGTGCGCCCGCTTCACCGCCGTCTCGGGCCGGGCGTTCTTCCGCAGGCCCGGCAGCTTCTCCAGCAGCGACGTCCGGCCCCGCTCGAGCTCCTCGTCGGTCCCGGTGCCGTACTCGCGCTGCTCCTCGAGGTCTGCCCCGGTCCACAGCCCGGCCACGGTGGGCAGGTCGTGGGTGGTGATGGCGGCCATCGCCTCGTCGGGCCACTCGGCGGGGTCGCCGTCCTCGAACCACAGCAGCCTGTAGCTGAGGATGCCGTGCTCGGCCAGGGCCTCG
>DATIMX010000035.1:0-8855 GCA_035474935.1 Geodermatophilus sp.
TCAGTCGGCGACCCCGTCCAGAGGCCGGCCGGCCCCCTGCAGGGTCCCGCCCGCGGCCCCGTCCCGGGGTCCCGCCCTGAGCCTGCGAAGGGTGGGGAGGACGGGGTCCTTCCACGGTGGGGGCAGGGCTCCTCTCTCAGAGGAAGAAGCTGAGCACCAGCGCGATGAGGAAGCCGAGGGTGCCCAGCAGGGTCTCCATCACCGTCCAGGTCTTCAGCGTCGTCTTCTCGTCCATCTGGAAGAAGCGGCTGACCAGCCAGAAGCCCGAGTCGTTGACGTGGGAGAGCACCGTCGCCCCACCGGCGATGGCGATGACGATGAGCGCGAGGTCCACCGACGTCAGCCCCGGGGTGGCCTCGACGACCGGCGCCATCAACCCGGCCGCGGTGGTCAGCGCGACCGTCGCCGAGCCCTGCGCCACACGCAGCAGCATCGAGATGACGAACGCCGCCACGATGACCGGCAGCCCGATGTCGCCGAGGACGTCGGCCAGCGCCTGACCGATGCCGCTGGCCCGCAGCACGCCGCCGAACATGCCGCCGGCGCCGGTGATCAGGATGATCGCGCACACCGGCCCGAGGGCGCTGTTGACGATCGACTCGACCTGGGCGCCGCTCTCCCCGCGCCGCACGCCGAGCACCACGATCGCCACGAGCACGGTGATGAGCAGGGCCACCGGGGTGGCGCCGATGAGCTGACCGGCGCGCACGAGGAACGAGTCCTCGGCCACCGCGCCCGTGCTGGCCAGGGTGGAGAGCCCGGTGTTGAGGAAGATGAGCACCAGCGGCAGCAGCAGGATGCCGACGACCGTGCCGAAGCGCGGCGGCGCCGGCCGGGTCGCGGTCTCCGTGGCCCGCCCGCCGGTCGACGCGATGGCCGGCGAGGTGCCCTCCACCGAGGGGTCGGGCTCGCCGTCGGCGGTCCGCACAGCGTCGTCGTCCAGGATGTGCGGCACCGCGACGTCGTAGCGGCGGCCGGCCCACAGACCGAACAGGTAGCCGCCGAGGTACCAGGTCGGCAGGCCGATGAGCAGGCCGAACACCAGCACCAGGCCGATGTCGGCGCCGATCAGCTCGGCGGCCGCGACCGGCCCGGGGTGCGGCGGCACGAAAGCGTGCATCACCGCGAAGGCCCCGGCCACCGGCAGGCCGTAGGTCAGCAGCGAGCCGCCCAGCCGACGGGCCACCGTGAACACGATCGGCAGGAAGACGACCAGCCCGGCGTCGAAGAAGATGGGGAAGCCGAACAGCAGCGCGGCCACGCCCAGGGCCAACGGCGCCCGCTTCTCCCCGAACCGCCCGATCAGGCTGTCGGCGAGCACCTGCGCGCCACCGCTGTGCTCCAGCAGCCGGCCGAGCATCGCGCCCAGCCCGACCAGCAGCGCGACGCTGGCCAGGGTCGTGCCGAAACCGCCGGTCAACGTGGTGACGACGTCCTCGAGCGGGATCCGGGTGGCCAGCGCGGTGAGCAGGCTGACCAGCACCAGCGCGAGGAACGCGTGCAGCTTCAGCTTCATGATCAGGAACAGCAGGACGCCGACCGCGGCGGCCGCGATGAGCAGCAGCGGGCCGGCACCCAGCGCCGGTTCGACCTCGGGCACGGGTTCCTCCTCGTGGGGATCGGGCGGCGGGTCAGACGGGGTGGGGCGGGTCGTCGAGGGCGTCCAGCGCGGTGAGGACGTCGGTCAGCGCGTCGGTGGAGCGCTCCACCAGGGGCCGCAGCTCGCGGTACACGGCGGCCTCGGCCGGGTCCGGCTCGACCGGGTCGTGCACGGTCACCAGCGCGGTCGCGGCGTCGAGGTCGGGCAGCGCGCCGAGCGCGTGCAGGCCGAGCAGGCAGGCGCCCAGGCCGGTGCCCTCCGGTGAGTCGGCGACCCGCACCGGCAGGTCGAGGGCGGCGGCGAGTGTGCGCACCCACAGCGGCGAGGCCACCGCTCCCCCGGTGGCGCGCACCTCCCGCACCGGGACGTCGGTGGCGGAGAACGCGTCGCGCACCAGCGCCAGCTGCTGGCAGACGCCCTCCACCGCGGCCCGGACCAGGTGCGGCCTGCGGTGCTCCCGGCGCAGCCCCAGGTAGGCGCCGCGCAGGCCCGAGCGCCACCACGGCGCCCGCTCGCCGAGCAGGTAGGGCAGGCACAGCAGTCCGGCGCTCCCGGCGGGGACCCCCGCCGCCTCCTCGAGCAGTCGGGCGTCGAGCTCGTCGGCCTCCTCGCCCTGCGGCTCGGGCTCGCCGGGCTCGACGGCCAGCGCGGAGGAGGCCCAGCGCACCACCGACCCGCCGTTGTTCACCGCTCCCCCGAGCACCCAGTGCTCGTCGGTGAGCGCGTAGCAGAACAGCCGGCGGCCGGGGTCCACCCGGGGCGTGGGGACGACGACCCGCATCGCGCCGCTGGTGCCCAGCGAGACCGCGGCGACCTCCGGGCGCACCGCGCCCACGCCGAGGTTGGCCAGCACCCCGTCCGAGGCCCCGATGACGACCGGGGTCTCCGCGGGCAGCCCGGTCGCGGCGGCCACGTCGGCGCGCAGGGCCGGCAGCACCGCGGTCGTGGGCAGCACCTCGCCGAGCTGGTCGGCCCGCACGCCGGCGATGCCCAGGGCCTCGTCGTCCCACCGGCCGACGCGGATGTCGTACATCCCGGTCGCCGAGGCGCACGAGCGGTCGACCACCATCGGGCCGCCGCACAGCGCCGCGAGGACGAGCTCCTTGACCCCACCCCAGCGCGGTGTCGCGCCCACCCGGTCGCCGTCCTGCGCCCGCTCCCAGGACAGCTTCACCAGCGGCGACATCGCGTGCACCGGCGTACCGGTCCGGGCGTGCAGCGCGGGGGCGCGCCCGTCGGCGTGCAGCGCCCGCGCCCACTCGGTGGCCCGGGCGTCGGCCCAGGTGACCAGCGGCCCCAGCGGCGCGCCGTCGCCGTCCATCGGTACCACCCCGTGCATGGCGGCCGACAGCGCGATCCCGACGACCCGGTCGCCGCGCTCGCGGGCGTGCCCGGCGATGGCGGTGAGCGCCTCGACCGCGGCCCGCTGCAGCCGGCCGGCGTCGAGCTCGGCGCGGCCGGGGCCCGGCACCAGCAGCGGGTAGCCGACGCTCACCAGGTCGCGGACGCGGGCGTCGACACCCGCGGTCACCGCCTTCGTCGCCGTCGTCCCCGAGTCCAGCCCGACGACGACGTCCACGCGCACCTCCCGCTGGGGTCCTGCGATCGGGCCCGACGCTAGCGGCTCACCCGGCCAGCGGCGCGCGGGCGGGTTGCTCCTCCCCTGCCAGGGCCTGCAGCACCTCGTCCAGCTGCACGGTCAGCCGGCGGACCTCGGCGTGCGCCAGCGCCAGCTCCTCCTCCGCGGCCGCCCGGACCTCCTCGGCCTCCGCCCGCATGCGCTCGCAGTCGGCGACGGCGCCGTCGCGGACCTCGCGGGCCCGTCGGAGCAGCGCGTCGGCCTCGGCCCGTGCCACTCCCCGGATCCGGTCGGCGTCCGCAGCGCCGGCCTCGGTCAGCCGCGCGGCCTCGTCGGCGGCCAGCCGCAGGATCTCCCCGACCCGCTCGGAGGTGCGCACCTGCTCGCGACCGGCCGGGGAGCAGGCCAGCAGCCGGCGGGAGATCTCCAGCTCCGCCGAGCAGGCGCCGTAGCGCGTCAGCAGGTCGTCGTTGGCCCGCCGGACGGCGAGCAGCTCGGTCTCGGCCCGGGCGACGTAGTTGTCGACCTGCAGCCGGTCGTAGCCGCGCAGCGCGGCCCGGAAGACCGGCCGCGGTGCGAGCAGGGCGTCGAGCTCACCCGAGGATGCGGGGTCCGTCCAGGGGAACGGCGGCCCTTCGGACCCGAACGCGCCGCCGGCCGGGACCTCGTTGCGTCGGAACACCGCGCCTCCCTGCGTCCTGCGTTCCTGCCGAGGGCCGGACGCTGCCAGACCGCGGGGACCGCGTGGGTGGCCGCGCGCCCGGCGTGGTGGGCGCGACGGTGGTGTCCGCCGCTTGCGTGCCCGGCCGGCCACGGCGCGTGAAAGAGGACCCCCTTGCCCCCACCACTCGCAGCCTCGCGGCGGGACCCTGCACGGGGCCGGGGTCCTGGTTCAGCGGTAGGCCGAGCGCCCCCGCAGCCGGGCGCCGACGGCGACGACCAGCGGCGCCAGGACGACGCCGTCGCGGGCCAGCCGCGCGCGCAGCTGGCGCCGGTGCCGGACCACGCCGACGAGGCCGATCGCCCAGAAGACGTACTGCACGGCGAACGCGGCGCGGAAGGCGTCCAGCGAGTAGTCGGTCGAGCCAGCCGGGGTGAGCAGGTCGAGCACCGCGCCCACGGCCAGGACGGTGAGCAGCGAGGCGACGAAGCCGCCGACGTTGACCACGCCGCTGGCACTGCCCTGCCGCTCGGCGGGGTTCCAGGTGCGGGCGAAGTCGAAGCCGATCATCGAGCCGGGGCCGTTGGTGCCGAGGACGACCACCAGCAGCACCAGGAGCGGCAGCGGCGCGCGACCGGGCCACAGCAGCACGACGGTCCACATCGCGGCGGTCGCGGCCAGGATGCCGAACACCAGCGACGAGCGGCGCAGCGGCCAGCGGCCGCACAGCCGGCCGAACAGCGGTCCGACGATGATGCCCACGACCACGAGCAGGGTGAGCAGCCCGGCGGCGGTCCCCGGGCTCAGGCCCTGGCCGAGCACCAGGAACGGGTAGCCCCACAGCAGCGCGAAGACGGTGCCGGAGAACTGGGTGACCAGGTGCGTGTAGAGGCCGATGCGGGTCCCCGGCTCCTGCCAGGTCAGCGCCAGGCTGCGCCGCACCTCCGCCAGCCCGGCGGGAGCGGCCACGGCGGTGCCGGGCGGCGCGTCGCGCAGCGCCACGACCACGAGGACGGCGACGAGCACGCTCACCGCCGCCGCACCGAGGAAGGTGCTCTGCCAGGACGTCGAGTGCAGCAGCGCGACCAGTGGGTAGGCCGCGACGATCTGACCGAACTGGCCGAGGATGCCGGTGAGCTGGGTGATCAGCGGGATGGTCCGGCCGGGGAACCACAGCCCGACCACCCGCAGCACGCTGACGAAGGTCATGGCGTCCCCGGCGCCGACGAGCACCCGCGCCGCGATCGCCGTCGGCACGTCGCCGGCCACCGCCAGGGTCGCCTGACCGGCGGCCATGGTCAGCGCGCCGGCCAGGATCAGCCGGCGGGAGCCGAAGCGGTCCAGCGCCACCCCCACCGGCACCTGCATCGCGGCGTAGACGACCAGCTGCAGCACCAGGAACAGCGAGACGGCCGAGGCACCGGCGGAGAAGCGCTCCTGGGCCTCCACGCCGGCCACGCCGAGGGAGGCCCGGTGGAAGACCGCGACGGTGTACGCGGCCAGTGCGACGAGCCACATCGCGTAGGCACGGGCCGTCGGTCGGGAGGTGGTCGCGGTCGTCACCTCAGGGACGACGCCGCGAGCACCGCCGTCTCTTCCTCGCCCGCCGGTGAGATCTGTCACCGTGCCGGTGTGCCCGGTCCGGACACGCCGCACGCCGGACACCGGGCGTCGGCGCGGGGCCCCCACCGGCCGGGGCCGATACAGTCCCGCGCGTGGGGGGTCTCGTCGAGCTCGGCGACGACTCCACCGTGGGCGACGCCCAGCGCCGCGGCCGGATCCTCGGTGCCCTGGCCACCTGCATGGCCGAGAAGGGCTACCGCGCCACGACCGTCGCCGACATCGCGCGGGTGGCCCGGGTGTCGAAGACCGTGCTGTACGCACACTTCCGCGACAAGGAGGACTGCCTCCTCGAGCTGGTCTCCCGGGCCACGGACAAGGTCCTCGACGAGCTGCGCCGGACCCAGCAGGAGGGTGCCGCGGCGGGGCTGCCGTGGCGCGACCGGCTGCACGGCACCGTCTCGGCGCTGCTCAGCGCCCTCGCCTCCGGCCCGGAGATCGCCTGGGCGGTGCTGGTGGAGGTGCAGGCCGCCGGCCGCAGCGGGCTGGCGCTGCGCCGCGACGTCCTCGACCGCTACGTGACCCTGCTGTGCGAGACCGCCGACGACCTGGTCGCCCGATTCCCCGACGAGGTCCGCCCGGTCGGCGCGGAGCTGGTGCTCGCCGCGGTCGGCGGCATCCACGAGCTCATGCTCGCCCGCGTCGAGCGCGGCCAGGCCGCCCGGCTCACCGAGGACGCCGACGTCGCCGCGGCCGTCCTGGTCGGCCTGTTCGAACGCCGCGGCTGAAGAAGGACTCCGTCCTGCCCCGGGTCCCGCCCTGAGCGTGCGACGGGTGGGGAGGACGGGGTCCTCCATGCAGGTATGACCGGCGCGGACCGGGGGCAGGAGGACGTCGTCCGCCGGGCCCGACCGGGCCGCGGCCGCACCGACCCCTGCCCGACCGACGAGAGGAGCCCTCGATGGCGTCCGTCATCCACTACACCATCGCGACCGAGGCGGAGAAGTACGACGACTTCCGCCGCGTGCTGTGGACCGGCAAGAACACGCAGCTGGTCATCATGACCATCCCTCCGGGCGGTGAGATCGGCGAGGAGGTGCACGAGGACATCGACCAGATCCTCACCTTCGTCAGCGGCACCGGCGAGGCGCGCATCTCGGGCAACAAGAAGCAGGTGGCGCAGGGCGACCTCGTCGTCGTCCCCGCCGGCACGAAACACAACTTCGTCAACACCGGCCCGAACCCGCTGGTCCTCTACACCGTCTACGGCCCGCCGGAGCACGCCGACGGCGCGGTGCACCGCACCAAGGAGGAGGCCGACGCGGCCGAGGAGTCCGGCAAGGACGAGCCACCGACCGAGTGAGCGCCGGGGTGGGGGGTGCGCCGGGCCCCCCACCCCGTCCGGCTCCCACCGCCCGGGCCGTGGGGGTCGTACGACCCCGTCAGGTGCGGCACCGACAGACGCGCTGGTGCAGTGACCCCGTCCCGACCGGGGAGCGGTGGGGGTAGGGGGTCCTCTCTCAGCCGCGCCGCAGCCGTTCCACCAGCGGCGCGGTGGACGCCGGGAGCAGCCGGGTGGCCGGCGTGGGCAGCCGGACCTCGACGGCGACGTCCTCGTCGACCCGGTAGGGCTGGGTGAGCAGCACCGAGCCCAGCGTGCGGCGCAGCCGGGAGACCTCGGCACGCACGGTGACCGTCCGGGTCGGGTCGCCGAAGAGGTCCGCGGCCAGCGCGGCGGCCGAGCGCCCAGCCGGGTGCCGGGCGAGGGCGAGCAGGATCTCGGCGTGCCGCAGGCTCAGCCCGGCCGTCCAGCTGCCGCTGGCCCCGGTCACCTGCACCTGCGGGCGGGGACCGGCGAGGTCGAGCACCAGCCCCGCCGGCCGGTCGTCGTCCCCCGGGCCCGACGGGCGGAGCAGCCAGCCGCCGGGCAGCGGCTCGACGCTGCACCGGCCCAGCGCCGGCACCCACACCGGGCCGGCGTGCACCTCCTCGGGCAGCGCCACCCGGTCGGGCGCGACCAGGCCGGTCGCGGCGGCGGTGCAGCCGTCGACGCCCACCACGAGCGCCGGGCCGGTCAGGCGGGCGAGGATCGGCGCGGCCAGCGTCCGCAGCCGCTCGACGTGCCGGGTGTGGGCCTGCAGGAGCTCCTGCCCGGCCAGCGCGGCGACGGCGTCGACGAGGGCGATCGTGCTCGGGTGCACCGTCGAGGCCGGGCCGGAGAGGTCGACCACCCCGAGCACCCGGCCGGTGACCGGATCGCGCAGCGGGGCGGCGGCGCAGGTCCAGGGCTGGTGACCCTCGGCGTAGTGCTCGGCGGCGTGCACCTGCAGCGGGGCGCGGACCACCACGCTGGTGCCGATGGCGTTGGTGCCGACGACGTCCTCGTCCCAGCAGGAGCCCTCGACGAAGCCCAGCCGGTCGGCCCGCCGGCGCACCTCGGTGCCGCCCTCCCGCCACAGCACCCGGCACCCGGCGTCCACGACCACCAGCACCTGCCCGGCGTCGCGGGCAACCGGCAGCAGGCGCTCGCGCAGCAGCGGCAGCAGCGGGGCCAGCCCGCTCTCCGCGCGGCGGCGCTCCAGCACGGCGCCGTCCAGCAGGGCGACGTCCGGGACGCGGGAGGGGTCCAGCCCGCTGCCGCGCAGCCGGCGCCACGACGCGCCGATCACCGGACGGGGTGCGGCGGGCGGGGTGCCTCCGGACAGGGCCGCGGCGCGCACGCGCGCGAGCAGCCGGGTGTGCACCCGCGGGTCGGCCCCGGGCGGCAGGGCGCTCTGGACGGCGGTCATCGGCAGCTCCTCCACTGTGACCTGCGCCACGACCTTATGCCGTGCAACCCCCTGCAACGGCTGCCACCCGGTCCGATGGGCGGGTGTCCTGGGTCACCACCGGCCCACGACGACGCGGGAGGCGCACAGTGACCGAGCTTGCGAGGGCACCAATGAGCAGAGCGACCCAGGGCACCTGGCCGACGAGCGCCAGCGAGGAGGACCGGTGACCCAGACTGCCGAACGACCCGAGACCACCGGCTCCCCCGCCGAGCGCACCGACGCCTGGCTGGCCGCGTTCGAGGACGCCTTGACCGCCCGGGACGTCGACCGCGCGGCGGGCATGTTCGCCGCGACGAGCTTCTGGCGGGACCTCATCGCCTTCAGCTGGAACATCACCACGGTCGAGGGGCCCGACGGCGTCCGCGACCTGCTGACCGCCACCCTGGACCGCACCGACCCGCGCGGGTTCCGCGCCACCGAGGAGCCGACCGAGGCCGACGGCACCACCACGGCCTGGATCGAGTTCGAGACCGCCGTCGGCCGCGGGCGCGGGCTGCTCCGGCTGCAGGAGGAGGGCACGAAGGCGTTCACGCTGCTGACCACGCTGTACGAGCTCAAGGGGCACGAGGAGCCGCTGCGCGAGCGCCGGCCGATGGGCGCCGAGCACGGCGCGAACCGCGAGCG
>DATIMX010000036.1:0-6559 GCA_035474935.1 Geodermatophilus sp.
CTGCGCCCCGGTCACCGAGTTCGGGGAACCCCTGCGCCGCCTGCTGCTGGACATGTTCGCCAGCATGGAGGCGGCCGACGGCGTGGGTCTCGCCGCCAACCAGATCGGCGTGGACGCCCGGATCTTCGTCATCGACTGCCCGGACGCCCAGGGCGAGGACGTCGTCGGCTACGTCGTCAACCCCGTGCTCACCGTGCTCGAGCCGCAGGAGGGTGAGCCGGCCGAGGAGGTCACCGAGGAGGGCTGCCTGTCGGTGCCCGGTCCCTACGCCGAGCTGGCGCGCGCCTTCCGCGCCCGGGTGGACGGCGTCGACGCCGACGGCGTGCCGGTGTCGATCGAGGCGACCGGGATGGCCGCCCGCTGCCTGCAGCACGAGGTCGACCACCTCGACGGCACCGTCTACGTCGACCGGCTCCCGGAGGAGCAGCGGGAGCGGCTGCTGGCCGAGGCCGCGGGGCCGAGCGGGCAGTTGCCCGCGTGAGCACGCCGATCGTGGTGGTCGGGATCGGCGCGGACGGCTGGGACGGCCTCTCGCCGCGGGCCCGCCGGGCGGTCGAGGACGCCGACGTGCTGCGCGGCAGCGCCCGCCAGCTGGCCCTCGTGCCGGACGACGTCCCCGCCGAGCGGGTGCCCTGGCCCTCGCCGATGGCCCCGGCCCTGGCCGGGCTGCTCGACGCCCACCCGGGCCGCCGGGTCGTGGTGCTGGCCAGCGGCGACCCGATGCTCTCCGGCGTCGGTGCCTCGCTGGTCCGGCTGCACGGCGCGGGCGCGGTCGAGGTGCTGCCGCACCCGTCGTCGGTGACGCTGGCCTGCGCCCGGCTGGGCTGGGCGGTCGAGGAGACGCAGGTCGTGACCGTGGTCGGCCGGCCGGTCGAGCTGGTCGTGCCGCACGCCACCCCCGGCCGGCGGCTGCTGGTCCTCGGCTCGGACGGCGGCACCCCCGCGGAGGTCGCCCGGCTGCTGACCCGGCACGGCTACGGCGCCAGCCGGCTGGTCGCGCTGGCGCAGCTGGGCGGGCCGGCCGAGCGGCGGTCCACCGGCAC
This sequence comes from Geodermatophilus sp., assembly GCA_035474935.1. Taxonomy (GTDB): domain Bacteria; phylum Actinomycetota; class Actinomycetes; order Mycobacteriales; family Geodermatophilaceae; genus Geodermatophilus. The sequence continues at coordinate 1,044 of DATIMX010000036.1, forward strand.
CGCCGCGCAGTGGCCGTACCCGGAGACCGACCCGCTCGTCGTCACCGCCGTCGAGGTGGTCGCCGACCCCGGCACCGTGCCGCTGCCCCCCGTGCCGGGCCTCCCCGACGACGCGTACGCGCACGACGGCCAGCTGACCAAGCGCGACGTCCGCGCGGTCACCCTCGCCCGGCTCGCGCCGCTGCCCGGCCGGCTGCTGTGGGACGTCGGCGCCGGCGCGGGCTCCATCGGCATCGAGTGGATGCGCGTGCACCCCTCCTGCCGGGCGGTCGCGGTGGAGTCCGACGTCGCGCGCGCCCGGCGGGTCGCGGAGAACGCCGCGCGGCTCGGCGTCCCCGGGCTGCAGGTGGTCGAGGGCCGCGCGCCGGCCGCGCTGGACGGGCTGCCCGAGCCGGACGCGGTGTTCGTCGGCGGCGGGCTCACCGGCGAGGGGCTGCTGGAGACCTGCTGGGCCGCGCTGCGCCCGGGCGGCCGGCTGGTGGCCAACGCGGTGACCGTCGAGGGCGAGGCGGTGCTCGCCGCGTGGCGGTCGCGGGTCGGCGGTGAGCTGACCCGGCTGTCGATCGCGCACGCGGCACCGGTCGGCGGCTACACCGGCTGGAGGCCCGCCATGCCCGTCACGATCTGGAGCGTGGTCAGGCCATGACGGTCCACTTCATCGGGGCGGGGCCGGGAGCGGCGGACCTGGTGACGCTGCGGGCGGCGCGGATCATCGCGTCGGCGCCGGTCTGCCTGTACGCCGGTGCGCTGGTGCCGCGCGAGCTGCTCGACACCGCCCCGGCCGGCGCCCGGCTGGTCGACACCGCCGACCTCGACCTCGACCAGATCACCGCCGAGCTGGTGGCCGCCCACGAGGCCGGCCTCGAGGTGGCCCGGCTGCACTCCGGCGACCCGTCGATCTACAGCGCCGTGGCCGAGCAGATGCGCCGGCTCGACGCCGCCGGGGTGCCCTACGAGGTCGTGCCCGGCGTCCCGGCGTTCGCCGCGGCGGCCGCGTCGCTCAAGCGGGAGCTGACCGTGCCGGGGGTCGGGCAGACCGTCGTCCTCACCCGCACCAGCGCCCGCTCCACCCCGATGCCGCCCGGCGAGGAGCTCGCCACCTACGCGGCCACCGGCGCGACGCTGGTGCTGCACCTCGCCGTCCAGCGGATCGCCGAGCTCGCCCCCGAGCTGGCCCAGCACTACGGGGACGACGGTCCGGTCGCCGTGGTGGCCCGCGCCAGCCGGGACGACGAGCTGGTGCTGCGCGGCACGCTGGCCGACATCGCCGGGCAGGTCGAGGCGGCGGGCGTGCGGCGGACGGCGGTGGTGGTCGTGGGACCGGTGCTCACCGCGGAGCAGTTCCCCGACAGCCACCTCTACTCGACGACCAGGTGTCGGTGACGGTGGAAGGACCCCCTCCTCCCCACCCCTCGGAGAAGGACCCCGTCCTCCTCGCCACTCGCACGCTCGCGGCGAGCCTCTGGACGGAGCCGGCCCTGGAGGTGGCCGCCTCAGGCGCGGCCCACCACGGTGCCGCCGCGGTCGATCACCACGACGTCGACCTCGACCGGCGCCCCGCGGAGCACGCCGAGCGCCGTCCTGCGGGCGCCGGCGGCCACCAGGTCGCCCAGCGGCAGCCCGGCCGCCCGGCACTGCTGCAGCGCGTCGAGCGCGGTGTTCGCCCCGCGCACGCCCTCGACCAGCCCGGGCGCCCCGCCGGCGTCGCGCACCATCGCGGCCAGCGACTCCGTCGACACCTGCGAGCGGCCGGAGTGCAGGTCGAGGTGGCCGTCGGCGAGCTTGGCCAGCTTGCCGATCCCGCCGGCCACCGTCAGCCGCGGCACCGGGTGGCGGCGCAGGTACTTCAGCACCGCGCCGGCGAAGTCCCCCATGTCGAGCAGCGCGTCCTCCGGCAGCCCGTACAGCTCGGTGACCACCCGCTCGCTGGTCGAGCCGGTGCACCCGGCGACGTGCTGGTGACCCGCAGCCCGCGCGACGTCGATGCCGCGGCGGATCGAGTCGATCCACGACGAGCACGAGTAGGGGACGACGACGCCCGTCGTCCCCAGGATCGACAGCCCGCCGAGGATGCCCAGCCGCGGGTTCCACGTCCTGCGCGCCAGCTCCGCCCCGTTCTCCACCGAGACCTCGACGACGACGTCGCCGGTGCCGCCGTGCCGCGCGGCGACCGCGGCCACGTGCGCGCGGATGAACTGCCGGGGCATCGGGTTGATCGCCGGCTCGCCCACCGGGAGCGGCAGCCCGGGCTTGGTCACCGTCCCGACGCCCTCGCCGGCCCGGAAGACGACCCCGCTGCCCGGCTCGCCGTGGCCGACCCGCGCCGAGACCAGCGCGCCGTGGGTGACGTCGGGGTCGTCGCCGGCGTCCTTCACCACGCCCACGGTCGCGGCGCCGTCCTCGAGCCGTTCGGTGGCCAGCGCGAACGACGGGTGCCGGTCGTGGGGCAGGTCGATCTGCACCGGGTCGGGGAACCCACCGGTCAGCAGCGCGGTGTAGGCGGCGGTGGTGGCCGCGGTCGCGCAGGCGCCCGTCGTCCAGCCGTAGCGCAGCCCCGTGCTGCCCTCGCGCCCCGCCTCGGTCACCTGACCAGCATGCACGGGGCGGCTGCGTGACCGGCCGGGTGCTGGTCCTGGGCGGGACGTCGGAGGCCCGGCGGCTCGCGGAGCGGCTCGTGGCCGGGGGCGTCGACGTGCTCAGCTCGCTGGCCGGCCGCGTCGCCGACCCGGTGCTGCCGCCCGGGGAGGTGCGGGTCGGCGGCTTCGGCGGGACGGCGGGCCTGGCGGCGGCGCTCGACGGCGTGGCCGCGCTGGTCGACGCCACCCACCCGTTCGCCGCCACCATGACCGCGCACGCGGCGGCCGCGGCCGCGGCGACCGGCACCCCGCTGCTGCGGCTGCAGCGCCCCGGCTGGACGGCGCAGCCCGGCGACGACTGGCGCTGGGTGGGCTCGCTGGCCGACGCGGCGACGGCGGTGGCCGGCTCCCGCGTGGTGCTGCTGACCACCGGCCGTCAGGGCCTCGCCGCCTTCGCCGGGCTGAGCGCGCACTGCGTCGTCCGCTCGGTGGACCCGCCGGAGCCGCCGCTGCCGGCCCGGGCCACGGTGGTCCTCGCCCGCGGCCCGTTCACCGTCGAGGACGAGCGGGCGCTGATGACCGCGCACGGCGTCGACGCCGTCGTCACCAAGGACAGCGGCGGGCCGATGACCGCGGCCAAGCTCACCGCGGCCCGGGAGCTCGGCGTCCCGGTGGTGCTGGTCCGCCGGCCACCGCTGCCCGAGGGCGTGCCGGTGGCCGCGACCGTCGAGGAGGCCGCGGCCTGGGTGCTCAGGGGGAGGCCGGGGAGCGGAACGCCCAGGCCGCCAGCCACACCGTGCCCACCGTGAGCGCCAGCGCCAGCGGCACGTGCACCGTGATGGAGCCCGCGCTGCCCAGAGCCGCCTGGACGAAGGTGACCACGAAGACCGCCGCGGCCAGCGCGACCGGCCACCACACCCGCGTGCGGCGCGCGTGCAGCACCGTGGCGGCCAGCAGCAGCCCGGTGGTCACGTGCAGGGCGATCGCCCCGGCGCCGTGGCCCCCGAGGGCGTCCTCACCGACGATCATCCGGCCGGCGGAGAGGAACTGCCAGAACAGCACCAGCACCGACAGCACCGCGGCTGCCTGCACCGGCCGGAGCGTCGAGACGGGGGCTGCGACGGTGGTGTCGCGGGTCCGGGTCATGGAGTCCTCCGGGGCGGACGACAGCAGGGGACAGTGCTTGAAGATCGAAGCAGCTGAGCGCGGAACACGCCAGGGGCTCGCCCGCCGCCTGGTGCTGTTCGATCTCGACGGCACCCTCGTGGACTCCACGCCCGGCATCCGGTCCTCGGTGCGGGCCGCGGCCGCCGCGCTGGGCCTGCCCGAGCCGGCGCCGGAGCAGTTGCGCGGGATGGTCGGCCCGCCGCTGCAGGACGGGTTCGCCCTCGTCCTCGGCGTCCCGGCCGACGACGTCCCGCGGGCGGTCGCCGCCTACCGCGCGCACCACGCCGCGGGCGCGCTGCTCGACGCGACCGTGTACCCCGGCGTCCCGGAACTGCTCGCCGACCTGGTCGACGCCGGCGCCACCCTCGCCGTCGCGACCAGCAAGCCGGAGGCCTTCGCCGTCCGGCTGCTGGCGCACGCCGGGCTGCTGCCGTCCTTCGCCTCCGTGCACGGCGCCACCTTCGACGGCACCGTGCGGCACAAGGACCAGGTGGTGGCCGCGGCGCTGGCCGCGCACCCCGACGGGGAGCGGCCGGTCCTCGTCGGCGACCGGGCGCACGACGTGCTGGGCGCGGCCGCGCACGGGCTGCCCTGCATCGGCGCCGGGTGGGGCCCCGCGCCGCCGGGTGAGCTGGCGGACGCCGGCGCCGCGGTGGTGGTCGCGACGCCCGCGGAGGTCCCGGCGGCGCTCCGGGAAATCGGCTGACCGCCTCGGGTGCCGTGGCGCATGATGTCCGCCGGTGATCCGACTACCACGAGGAGGAACGGCACGGTGCGCGCGCTGACGGAGAAGCAGGTGCGGCGGTCCTTCGTGAACTGCTCCCGCGGCGAGGCCGAGGCCATGACGCTGCCGCGCACCTTTGCGGAGACGCCGTGGGAGGAGCTCGTCGTCCTCGGCTGGCGCGACCCCAGGGCACCGTTGCGCGGCTACCTGGTCGTCGAGCGGGACGGCGGGCCGGTCGGCGTCGCCGTCCGCGCCGCCGACACCCGGATGTCCTCGGCCACGCCGGCGATGTGCCTGCTGTGCCAGACGGCGCAGTCGGGCAGCGACGTCTCGCTGTTCACCGCGCGCCGGGCGGGCGAGGCCGGCCGCAACGGCAACACGGTCGGCACCTACGTCTGCGCCGACCTGGCCTGTGCCCTCCGCGCGCGCAGCGAGATCCCGCCGTGGCTGCGGGAGCGCGACCCGGAGGAGGTCGCCGCCGAGCGGACCGCCGAGCTCGAGCAGCGGGTGCACGGGTTCCTGGACGCCGTCCTGCGCTGACCGCCGCCGGCCCCGTCCAGGAGCCGGACGACCTCGGCCCCTACAGCCGAGCGCGGCCCCCGTGCAGGGTCCCCGGCCCCGTCCCGGGTCACGGCCCGAGCTGGCGAGGGCCGGGGAGGACGGGGTCCTTCTCCGAGTGGTGGGGGGCAAAGGGGTCCTTCCGGGGCTCCGGACGGCGCTCGGCCGCGCGCCGGTGCCGCAGCAGCCCGGCCACCGCGGCCAGGGCCAGGACGATCACGGCCACCCCGTACACCGCGGCGGTCGGCCGCAGCCCCACCGCGCCCGCGGCCAGCCCCGCAGCGACGGCCGGGATGCTGAAGGCCAGGTAGCCGACAACGAAGACGCTGGAGAGGAGCCCGCCGCGCTCGCCGGGCGCGACGCCGGCGGTCACGGTGGCCACCGCGCCGAGGAAGGCCGCGCCGAAGCCGAACCCGGACACCGCGGCGGCGGCGAAGAACAGCGCTCCGCTGCCGGTGGCCAGCGAGACGATGGTGCCGCTGACGCCCGCG
>DATIMX010000037.1:0-9634 GCA_035474935.1 Geodermatophilus sp.
TCAGCCGGGCGTTCGACGCGCGACTGACGGCCGCCGGTGGGTCGCGCGCCGTCTGGCTGGTCCTGGTGGCGCTGCGCCCCGGGGCGGTCGCCAGTCAGCGGGAGCTGGCCGATGCCCTCGGCGTCCGCGCGGCCACGCTGACCCAGCAGCTCGACGCGATGGAGGCGGCAGGTCTGGTCGCCCGGAGCCGTGACCCCGGCAACCGGAGGGTGCACCGGGTGGCGCTGACCGCCGCCGGCCTGCAGCTGTTCGACCGGTTGCGGGACGCCGCGCGGGCGCACGACGAGCAGATGCGCGCCGGCCTGGATCCGGACGAGCTCGCCCGGGTCGCGGCGACGCTGGAGCGGATGCGCCGCAACGTCACCGGCTGACGGGGAGTCGCTCGAGATGAGGGGCGGGGGGCCGGTCCTGACGGTCTGGCCGCGTTGGTCGGTCCTCCCAGCAGTGGGAGGCCACTCGTTGCCGGCTGCCCCCGCCCGGCCTCAACTGTGACTCCGCTCACACATCAGGGTCAACCCCGCTCCGGCGTGTCGTCCGACCGCCCCGTCGTGCCCCGCTCCACGACAGTGCACCGGACACGAGCAGGACCATGCCCTCCACCGGGGCGACGTAGGCCCTGAACAACGTCGGGAGCAGCAGGATCGCAGCGAGGAGGAGCAGGACCACCACGAGGACGATGGCCGCAGTGGCCCACGGGCTCCTGCGCGGCCGGCGGCGTTCGGTGGCCCCGTCCGGCTCGACGTCCCCGTCCGCCAGGGGGGTCTCCCCCTGCGCGGGGGCGGGGACGGATGGCGACACCGGCGGGGACGTCCTGGTCACGGCGGCGACGTCCACCGACACGTCGCGGTCGGGTGCATCCGCGGCTCCTCGTGGCGGGGCCGGACCGCTGCCGGCCGGTGGCCGAGGACCGCCGCCCAAGGCGTCGCCGGCCACCGGCCGGTCAGGCCGGGCGCTCGTGCCTCGGGTGGGGGCGATGATCCGCTCAGCGCCTGACACCACCGGCATCCCGTCGGCGGAGAGCCAGCCGGGACCCCATGCCCGGGTGCCCGCCTCGGCGAGCGCGGCCCCGAACGACGCCGCGGTGGGGGAGCGCTCCCCGGGGTCGGTGGCCAACCCGCTCATCACGACCGCTACCACGGGAGCCGGCACGCCGGCGGCCACCTCCGAGAGCGGGGTGGGCTTCTCGTACGCGTGCTTGAACAGCAGGGACATGGCGTTGCCGTCGGAGCTGAACGGCAGGACGCCGGAGAGCAGCTCGTAGAGCATCGTGGCCAGCGCGTAGACGTCGGTCGCCGGCGACAGTTCCCCTCCGCGCACCTGCTCCGGCGCCATGTAGGCCGGGGTGCCGATCACCTCTCCGGCGCGGGTCAGGAGCGTCTCGGTGCCGCCGACCACTTTGGCGATCCCGAAGTCGGTGACCTTGATGGCACCGCTCGTGGCGAAGAGCATGTTCTCCGGCTTGACGTCGCGGTGCAGCACCCCACGCTCGTGTGCCGCGCTGAGCCCGGCGGCACACGCGAGGGCGATCGCGACGGCGTGCGGGGCGGTGAACCCGGTGGTCGAGAACCGGTCCCGCAACGTGCCGCCGGGCAGCAGTTCCATCACCAGCAGACAGAGGTCGTCACGCTCGACGAAGTCATAGATGGGGACGACGTGCGGATGGTCGAGCGAGGCCAGGACGCGCGCCTCGGCCGTGAAGCGTCGGCGGACCGCCACGTCGGCCGCGACCGCCCTGGGCAGCTGCTTGATCGCGACCCGGCGGTGGAGCTGGCGGTGGCGGCCGGCCACGACCACTCCGAAGCCACCCTGCCCGATCACGTCCCCGATGTCGTACGCCGGGAGCGCATCGGCGATGAGTTGCTGCTCGATCGCCATCAGTCAGGTCGGGGTGGGGACGCGGGGTCCGAGCCGGCGTCCGGGGCCAGTGCGCGCGAGGCCTGCGGAGGTGCCACGTCGACTCCTCACTGTCGCCCTCTGGTCAACAGCGCCAACGAGTTCACGATCGGCGTCGGCGAGCCTACTCCCGGCCCTCCGGTCATCGATCGCCTTCGTGCGGGGAGTGGGGTGTCGGCTCACCCAGGAGCACTCGGGCCGACCACCGTCCCGGGCGGTCCTGGTCGGCCGGGGCGCTGGGTCGTAGCCTGTGCCTCTCCGATCCGGGTGCGCGAGGCCGAGGTGTGGCCCGGCCCGACCGGCCGCAGAGGAGCGCAGATGGGCGACGGAACGGCCCGGATCGGCGTCGAGGCCGGGGCAGGGCTGGTCGGACGGTTCGGGGAGGCCGTGGTCCTCGTCGCGCCGGAGACGGCAGCCGACGACGTCCCGACCGCAGAGCTCCTGGACCTGGTCGAGGCCGCCGCGTCCGGGGCCGGACGCCCGGGGGCTGCGATCGCCGCGCGGCTGGCCGGCTGGGTCAGCGGCCGCACACCGGTGAACGAGTCCGCGTTCGGGCTGGTCGCCCCGGTCGAGGACGGCGTCGTCGTCTTCCTGCGCGGCGCGGTGTGGGCTGAGGTCGTCGGCTCCGGGACGACGAGGCGGCTCTCCGGACGCCAGGCGCTGACCTGGGTCGACCAGGTCGTCCCGCTGCCCTTCGAGCAGGTGACGATCGGCAGTGAGGGGGAGGGCCCGGTGCGGGTGCACCCCCGGTCCGATCTGCGCTCCGGCGTGGTGCCCGCGCGCGGGTTCGTCCTCACCCCCTCCGGCGGGAGCCCGGCGGCAGCGGCCGAACCGGTCGGCTCTGCCGCAGCCGTAGCCGCGGCCCCGACCGCACCGGTCGGCTCTGCGGCGACGGCAGAGCCCGGACCCGAACCGGTGGCGGACCGGCGGGGCCGGTCCACGACGACCGAGACGCTGACGCCCCGTCCGTCCTCCGCGTCCAGCGCGGACCAGGACACCCTCCCGGCATCGTCGGATCCCCGGGCCGAGCCCGAGGAACGCGGGCGGCCGGACACCGCGAGGATCGGCGCACCGCCCGAGGAGCAGCCGGTGGACGTCGGGATGACCGTGCTGGCGGCGCCGCCCGTGGGCGCGTTGGCCGCCGAGGGCGGACCCACCATCCTGCTGGACCGGGACTACGTCCTGGGCCGGGAGCCGCACAACGACCCGTCCGTGCAGGACGCGTCGGCGTCTCCGGTCGTCCTGCGCGACCCCGACAACCTCATCTCGCGGGTGCACGCGTACGTCTCGGTCGGCGACGGCTCCGTGTTCGTGCGTGACGCCCCGTCGGTCAGTGGCACCTACGTCGCGGCCCCCGGAGCGGAGGACTGGACCCGCGTCGGCACGGAGCCGACCCGGATCCCGCCGGAGTGGAGCCTGCGGGTCGGCACGCGGGTGTTCGTCTTCAAGCCCACCGCAGCCGCTCGTCACGGGTGAGCGGGACCGCCGTTCTCCCTCCCGGCTGCCTGCGCGGCCGGACGTCGACCCCGCTCAGGCGCGCACGGGCTGGGAGGCCCGACCCCGCCGGCCGACGTCCCTGAGCACCTGCCAGTTCCCGCTCCGCAGAGCGGCGAGGACGGCGTCGTCGAGCTGCACCTGCTTCTTGACCGCCGAGGTCACCGCCACGACGTCCTCGGGATGGTGCCCGAGCACGATCCCCCCGACGATCCGGTGCTGCGAGACGACCAGCCGTCGGTACGAGGGGAGCGACGCATCCTCGGCGACGACCACCTCGTCCTCCGGCTCCGGCTGTACCCGGCCGATCGAGAACAGGTCCAGCCCGACCCCCTTGAGGACGGTGGCCGGCACCTCGGCGGTGAGCACCTCGCGCCCGCCCAGGGCGTTCACCGCGGCGACCTCGCCCTGCTTGGCCGCGATCGGCCACAGGCCCAGCACCCTGCCGTCGTGCTCGGCGACGTCGCCGGCGGCGTACACGCCGGGGATCCCCGTCTGCATCCGGTCGTCGACGAGAACGCCCTTGCCGACCGGGATGCCCGCACGCTTCGCCAGGTCGACGTTGGGCCGGATCCCGACCGCGGCCAGGAACAGGTCGCACCGCAGCGACCGCTGGTCCCGGAGCGTGACCCCGGTGACCCGTTCCTCGCCGGCCAGCGCGACCGCCTCGGCGCCGTGGAGGACCTGCATCCCGATGCCCTGGAGGTACCTGAGGACCAGCTCACTGCAGCGCGCGTCGATCTGGCGCGACAGCAATCGCGCACCCCGTTCGAGCACCGTGACCCGCAGTCCCAGTTCGAGCAGGGAGTGTGCGGCCTCCAGCCCCAGCAGGCCGCCGCCGGAGACCACGGCGTCCCGGCACGCGTGCTGCTGGGCGTAGGCCCGGACCTGCTGGGCGTCCCACGCGGAGCGCAGGACGAAGCTGCCGGGGCGGCCGAACCCGGTGACCGGGGGCTCGACGCCGCTGCTGCCCGTGGCCAGGATCAGCCGGTCGTAGGGGAGCACCTCGCCCGTACCGAGGATCACCCGGTGGGAGTCGAGGTCGATCTCGGTGGCGACGGTGTTGAGCCACGCGGTGATCTGGTGCTCGTCGTACCACTGCTCGGGCAGCAGGAAGAGGCCCTGCATCGCCGACCGGCCGTAGACCAGCCGCGAGATCCCCATCCGGTTGTAGAGCACGTGCGGCTCCTGCCCGACGACGTGGATCTCGCACTCGGGGTGCCCGCGCCGGACGAAGTCGGCGGCGGTGACTCCCGCGATGCCGTTGCCGAGGACGACCACGCTGACGATCGACCGGTCGAACTCCCGTGGCAGGGCACCGTCATCGGGCGTCCCGGGCTGGGGGGTCAGGGAGACCGTGACCGGTCCGCACTCGATCCGCGCGGAGCAGGCCATCCGCGTGTTCTTCGCGTACCCGAGCCGGCGCAGCGTGTCGAGCTCCTCCTCCTCGGGCGCCGACAGGCAGGACGTGCCGTCGAGGACCGCGACCGGGTCGGCGCCGCACACCCCCATCCGGCAGCCCGCCTCCAGCGGCAGGCCCGCACGCTCGGCGACCTCGAGCAGGCTCGTCCCGACCTCGGCGCTCACCGGGCCGTCGCCCTCGGCGAACCGCACCTCGCCGCCGTCCGGCTGCGCGTCGTCCCGGGCGGCCTCCGGCGACGGTCGGCTGACGGGGATGACGGGGAGGTGGGCACGCTGGTCGGCGGCGGCCTCCTCGTCGTACTGGCGCGCCGCCACCGCGGTGCGGGCGATCCACAGGACGGACAGCACCAGCACCAGGGCCTGGATCGGCCAGCGCAACCAGGGGGCCTGGATGCCGGTGATCGTGGCGAACGAGTCCGCCAGGACGACGCCGGCGAACCAGTAGAAGAGGTTGATGGCCGCCGCGGCCCACACCGCGATCGTGACCGCCGTCCGGAGCGGCAGGAGCGCCTCCGCCGCGTAGAACAGCCCGACGCTGCCGAGGAAGTAGAGGGCCAGTTCCCCGTAGGTCGCGGTCCACGGCCGGTCGCCGGCCGCGGCGAGGGTGGCGAAGAAGCCCAGCACGAACCCGGGCAGCGCCGCGACGAACAGCTTCCGCGGCGCGGTCCACACCGGGTCGTCCTCGTGCAGGTCGGCCTGGTAGGCGCTGATCGGCTGGAAGTCGTAGCAGTTCTTCGTGCAGGCGACGCAGGGCCGGCAGTGGCTGTTGGGGACCCGGACGTACGGCGTCTGGCCGTAGACGCGCTGAAGCGGCAGGAGCGGGCAGATCTGGCTGCACCAGCCGCTCTTGCCCTTGAACAGGAAGCCGCCGAGGAAGGCTGCGGAGACGATCACGGCGAGCAGCACACCGGTGGCCGGTCCGCTGCCGTTGAAGACCGCCAGACGGGCACCGGCGATGCCGAAGAACAGGACCATCGCCACGACGAAGGCCCGTCGCTGCCACCACTCCGGAACCGTGAACCCGCGGGTGAACCCGAGGACGCGGGGCGCCTGGTTGACAGCGGCCAGCGGGCAGATGTTGCGCCACAGCCCCGGCGCCACGAAGAACAGGATCGGCAGCAGCGGGACGATCACGCCGAAGAAGACGAACAGCCCACCCGCCGGCCTGACGAACAGCGCGACGACCACCGCGACGTAGGCGAGGACGCTGACGACCCGGATCGCGCGCCACACGACGAGCGGGACCCGCGTGCGCATCTCGGTGTAGACGGGGAACAGCGCCTCGCCCGCGCGCGGCGTCCTGCCCAGCGCCCGGTCCCACGCCACCGCCAGCCGCGAGGGAGCGGTCGGGGCGGCGGGTGGCGGTGGGACGGCGTCCCCCCCGCCGGCGAGCACGGTCGCCATGGCCGCGGGGACCGGGGCGCGCTCGCGCGCGCCGATCACCAGGATCTCGGTGGCTCCCAGGCGGACGACGTCCCCCGGCTCGAGGACCACGCGGCCGTCGACGCGCGTCCCGTTGACGAACGTCCCGTTGCGGCTGTCGAGGTCGACGAGCGACAGGGCCACCGGGCTCGGCACCAGCCTCAGGTGGCGGCGGGACACGCTCTGGTCGGACAGGTCCAGACCTCCGGACTCCCGGCCCACCTCGAGCGCGCGGGTCAGCACCACGCGCCGGGGTTCCTGCCCGCGCTCCCTGATCTCGATGACGGGGAAGCCGGCCATCTGGTTCCTTCCCACGCGACCCGAGCGTGACCCGGGTCCTTCAGAAGTGGAGTCCCGTGGTGGTGAACACCCACAGCGAGGAGGTGAGCCACAGCCCGACCACGCCGGTGAACAGCGCGCCCCCGGCGACGGGCACGACCCAGCGAGGCCGGTCGCGGCGGGTGAGGACGAGCATCTTGACCACGAAGGCGCCGTAGAGGAAGCAGCCCAGCAGGGAGTGCACCAGGACCCGGGGGGAGCCCCCCTGGAAGCCCAGGGCGTAGAGGCAGTGGACGGCCACCGGCACGGTGGCCAGGACCGCGATCCGTCCCGACCAGCGGTGCACCGCGTGGGCCCGGCCGCTCGCTGCGGCGTCGTACATGCGACCGGCCGTCAGGAGCTGGACCACGGCGAGGACGGCGGCGACCGTCGTGAGCCACGCCTTGACGTACAGCGGCCCGGAGAACCCGACGACGTTGAGGGCGTACCCCGCCGGCTCGTGCTCCCGGCCGTACACCCCGAGCGCCACGGCCACGGCCGAACCGACCAGGACGAAGGTGAGCAGGGGCAGCCGGTACCGGTCCCGGGTCGCACCGGCCAGTTCGGTGGTGGCGGTCATGACGACGCCTGCTCCTCGCGCACGGGGGTGTCAGCTGCGGGGGACCGGGCACACCTCACTGGCCCACCACGGTGTCGGACCCGTCGACGGGGGTGGCCTCCTGGGCGGCCCCGTCGAGCGTGAAGGTGGTGTCCTCCAGGTCCAGGGCAGGCGCCGGGCTCCGCTCCCCGTCGACGTTCTGGATCCCGACCTGCGTGCCGTCCGGCAGCACCACCCAGCCGATCCGGGTCGCCAGGCCGTCGATCGTCGTCCGGGCCTCGTAGATCCCGGCCGGAGGACGGGCCTCCTCCGCGGAGAACAGCCACGCCTGCCCGGTGCTCGTCACGACGGTGCCGGACAAGGTCGTACCGGAGACCGTCCCGATGAGCGCGGCGGTGTCGCGCCCGGTCAGCACGACCTGGTCGCCGGTCACCGAGCCCTGCAGCCAGGTCTCGATCCTGGTCCCGTCGCACAGGTACGCCGCCGCCCGGTCACCGTTGACGGCGACCGCCACGGTCGCCTCGCCCCCGCCGGTCTTCCCGGAGTACACAGCCTGCACAGCCGCCGGCTCGGCGGTCGGGGACGGTGCGGCCTCGGCCGGCGGGGCCGGGGACGGCGAGGACGGCCCGGTCGACGCCGGTGCGCCGAGCGAGGACGAGCTCGTCGGCGTGGTCGGCCCGGCCAGTGCGTTGACCCACAGGAGGGCCACGGCCAGGACCACGACGGAACCCAGGGTGATCAACGGACCTCGAGTGCTCATCGGCGTGCCTCCGCCTTGCCCGGCTCGGACGTCGGTGGCCACCCGTCGGCCGGACCGAGCAGCCGACGCGAGGCGAGACCTGCCGACGGTCCCACGCACCACCGCGACCGCGGAGGGCCTTGAGCCTCTGGTCGTCCCCCGGGACCGGGCCGGTGAGCGGAGCCGCCCGCGTCGGGAGGTGCCTCGCTCAGCCGACCCGGCGCAGCACCTCCGGGGAGAGCTGGTCGACCGACGTGTGACCGCTCAGGCCCAGCGTCAGGTCGAACTCGCCGAGCACGTCGGACACCACCTGCCGCACGCCCTCCTCGCCGGCGAGGGCCAGCCCCCAGGCGAACGGCCGGCCGAGCAGCACCGCCCGCGCGCCGAGCGCCACCGCGACGAGGACGTCGGCGCCGCTGCGCACCCCGCTGTCGAGCAGCACCGGCGCCCGGTCGGCCACCGCGGCCACCACGTCGGGCAGGGCGTCGAGCGCGGAGATGGAGCGGTCCACCTGCCGGCCGCCGTGGGTGCTGACCACCAGGCCGTCCGCGCCCTCGTCGAGTGCCCGGCGGGCGTCGTCGGGGTGCAGCACGCCCTTGAGCACGATCGGCAGGCGGGTGCGGGCCCGCAGCCAGGCGAGGTCGGCCCAGGTGATCGAGGGCCGGGAGTAGATGGCGAGGAACGTCTCGACGGCGGCCCGCGGCAGCGGAGAGCGCAGGTTGTCCAGCAGCGGCCCGGGCCAGGCCCGCGCCATGCCGACCAGGGCCCGGACGGCGGACAGCGTCGGCCGCGGCTGCCGGTCCCGGCCCGCGGCGGCCCCCGCCTGTGCCGGCGCGGGAGCGGCACCGGCCCGCTCCTCGACCAGCCGGCGGAACACCGGGTCGGAGGTGTACTGCGCGATGCCCTTGCCCAGCGCGAACGGCAGGTGGCCCAGGTCCAGGTCGCGCGGGCGCCAGCCGAGCATCGTGGTGTCGAGGGTGACCACCAGCGCGTCGCACCCGGCGGCCTCGGCCCGGCCGACGAGGCTCTCGACGAGCTCGTCGGACGTCGACCAGTACAGCTGGGACCACCGCGGGGCCGGGTGGGGGCCGGCATCCATGACGGCGGCGCACTCCTCCATCGACACCGAGGCCTGGTTGGAGAAGACCATCGGCACGCCGAGGGACGCCGCGGCGCGGGCCACGGCGAGGTCGGCCGCGGGGTGCACCAGCTCGAGCGCGCCGACCGGGCCGAGCAGCAGGGGCGCGGGCAGCCGCCGTCCGAACAGCTCCACCGAGGTGTCGCGCACGCTCACGTCCCGCAGCACCCGGGGGACGACGGCCCACCGGTCGAACGCCGCGCGGTTGGCCCGCTGCGTCCCCTCGCCTCCGGCGCCGCCCGCGACGTAGGAGTAGGCGCGGGCGCCCAGCCGCTCGCGCGCGCGGCGCTGCAGCGCCCGGGCCGCGGTGGGCACCCGCGGCCGGTGGCCGTACACCCCCGCCCGGTAGACCTCGTCCTGTCGGCGGCGACCGGTGCCCGCTGCTGAGTCCACGGCGGACACCGTAGTGAGCGGTACGTCACGTCCTGTCCTCGCCGGTGCTCGTCCACCACGTGCCGCTGCGTGCGGCGTCCCTGCGTGACCTCGCGAGCTGGGGCACGTCCCGTCGCGCGGTCCCGGCCGCACGTTCTGCGGACACGCCGTAGCGACACGCGCGACCCGTCGGTGACCCGGGGTCCGCGGCCGGTCCGGCCCGGCATCATGGTCGGCACCGGTGCGCCGCAGGTGCGCCGGCGCAGAACCAGGGGGA
>DATIMX010000038.1:0-24238 GCA_035474935.1 Geodermatophilus sp.
TGTGCGCGCGATGGGCTGGCTGGTCGCGGTCGAGACCAGGCTCTCCAGCTCGGCCTGCTGCTGGGGCGGCAGCAGGCGGCCGCCGTAGAGCGCGCGTTCCCAGCGGGTCATGTCGCTGGTCGTGCTGATGATGCCGCCGGCCGGCGGCCAGCGCCCGCCGCCAGCGGTTCGCCGACATCCGGGTCACCCGAAAGCGGGCCGCGACCTCCCGGTCGCTGGCCCCTTCCTCGAACCACTCCGCGGCCGCCAGCCGCACCCGTTCCCGCCGGGCCCGCTCCTCGGCGGTCAGCCCGCCACCATCGGGGACCGCATGCCGTCGGCATAGCGCACGCCGGCCCGAGCGTCACGAGCATGCGTAACGTCCGCCGATGATGATCTTTAGAGCCGTAGTCACCAGCAGTGAGCAGGCGAAGACTTGAACGACAAGCTGAGACGACGCGGCCGACACGCGTCCATGAACAGCCCATCTCGATGAGGACACCTCGTGACGGCGCTGGCGGACAGTCGTCCAGGTGCTCGGCGTGTCACCACCGGCTGATCTCGGGGCGCGTGGACGATGGCCGGCGACCGCTTCGTCCACGAGCAACTGGCCGCGCTGATGGTGGCGGTCGCGGCCGACCTACGGATGCCGTTCGAGCCCGGTCGGACTCGACATCCGCACACGATGCCACGCGGAAGGGCTCGGCCACATGAGCGGATTGTCCCGGCGGGAGTTCCTCGAGTATGCGTCGGTAGCAGTGCTGGGGATCGGGCTGGGTCGTGGCTTGACCGGGCACGACCCTGCTGCTGGGAGCAGTGACAGGACCGGGCGGCTCATCGGCGACGGGTCGACCTCCGACACAGGTCCCCAGCCGCACCAGCCCGTGCCCGAGCGGCTGGAGCCAGGACAGACGCCGCCGCAGTTCGTCGTCTTCTCCTGGGACGGAGCCGCCAACCTGGACACCGGACTGTTCCCGCGGTTCCGCTCGCTGGCGGCCGAGTACGGCGCGGCGATGACCTTCTTCCTCAGCGGCATCTACGCCCTGCCGTCCGAACACCGGATGCTGTACGCCCCGCCACGGCATCCGGTGGGCGCCTCGGACATCGAGTTCCTGTCCACCGCCGAGGTCGTCGCCACCATGAGCGAGGTCCGCGCCGCGTGGCTGGACGGTCACGAGATCGGCACCCACTTCAACGGGCACTTCTGCGGGGACAACGGGGTCGCGCTGTGGACGCCGGCCGACTGGGCCGAGGAGATCGCTCAGGCCAAGCGGTTCGTGCAGACCTGGAAGACCACCACCGGGCTGGCCGGCCGACCCGACGTGGCGCCGCTCCCCTTCGACTACGAGCGCGAGCTCATCGGCGGCCGCACCCCCTGCCTGCAGGGCCAGGAGGGGCTGCTGCCCACCGCCGCTGCGCTGGGCTGGAAGTACGACGCCAGCTCACCCGGTGGAGTGCAGGTCTGGCCCGACCAGAAGATGGGCCTGTGGGACTTCCCCCTGCAGGCTGTGCCCTTCCCGGACGCCCCCGCCGGTAAGGCCCGCCACGCCCTGGCGATGGACTACAACATCATGTACAAGCAGAACAACGGCGATACGGACGGCGACCCGTCCATGTACCCGACCTGGCGGGCCCAGGCCCGCGACGCCTACCTCGCAGGCTTCGAACGCGCCTACACCACCAACCGGGCGCCGCTGTTCATCGGCAACCACTTCGAGCAGTGGAACGGCGGCATCTACATGGACGCCATCGAGGAGGCCCTGCGCCAGATGGCCGAACAGCCTGACGTGCGCCTGGTGTCCTTCCGCCAACTCGTCGCCTGGCTGGAAGCTCAGGACCCGACCATGCTCGCCCGGCTGCGGACACTCTCGCCGGGTCAACCACCTCCCGACGGATGGCGCACCTTCCTGGCGCCCTGATCATGGCTGTGGTGCTTCAGTTGCCGGCGGCCCGGAACTTCTCCACGACAGCTGCCTTGATGCGCCCGCGGGCGTTGACCTCGATGCCCTGCCCGGCCGCCCACGCGCGCACCGCGGCCGGGTCGTATCCGGAGTACGTCGGCTTCGCCGTCGGCGCGCTCCGGCGTCCGCCGCCGGTCACCAGCCGCGCAGCGTCGACATACCGAGAAAGTCCGTCACGCATTTCAGCTGCGTTCTCATTCGAGAGGTCGATCTCGTACTCGGTCTTGTCCAGGGCGAACGTCACGGTCGTATCGGCCGGGTCGCCAGTGAGGTCATCGACCAGAACGACCTGAGTCTTGGTGGCCATGGAGCAAAGGAATCAGAGGCGCAGCAGGTTGTCAACCGGCCGGAACCCGCGAGGGTGGTGATAAGCACCGAGGAACATTTGTAGTTGAACGATACGAACAGCCGTGCAGGCTGGAAGGCGCCGGCCCATGACCGATCAGGGTATTGCCGTGCGGCGGTTCCCGACATTCTCGTACCAAAGTTCAGTCTGACCGCATGGCAGATAGGGGTCGATCCCGCGTCCACGCCTTATTGGTCGGCTCATCCGACCCACGATCGCAGCAGCATCGCGAATCAACCAGATGATCCCGCAGGACGTGTGGACGACGCGGCTCGTCGGGCCCCGGTTGAGGCCCAGGCTCCAGCCGGTCACGTTGTGTCCGAGGGCGCGGAGCGCGGTCCGGAGAACCACGGTGGCGGGGTCGCCGGTCGTCAGCCCGGAGCACCAGCACCGGGTGGCCGTCACCGCGGCGGGCAGTCGCGAGCAGCGGCCAGGCAGCCGCGAGGGCGGCGACGTCCAGTCCCGCCCGCGGCACCTCGGTCAGGAGCGACGCTCGTGAGGGGTGGCGCTTGACGCCAGGCACCCGGACAGCATCCATCGCGCGGAACGTGCCCACCGGCAGGCCGTCCACCGCGGACCTGCCTGGCGCCGGATCCGGTTGGACTGGCAAGGGACCATGCCACCCTCGATGACGGCTGACTCGCGCAGCAGGACCTGCACCGACTGCGGGTCGCCCGGTCGACGTCCTCGACCGGTCGGTCCGTGTGGCCGAACGCTGCCGGCCGCGGACGGCGGCGTCGCGGTGACCCACGGGCAGGCCCGGACCGCGGGCACGCTCATCCGGGGGGACTCACGCCGTGAGCCGAGAAAGGACGCGGCGGACACCCTGGCGTGGCCGCGCAACCAGAGGTAGGGAGGAGCCGTTCTGGCCGTCGACGAGGGAGCACCCCCATGGCCGACAAGTCGCCCCACGACAATCACTCCGCGAAGAAGTCGGGCAAGGCCGTCAAGGTCAAGCGCAGCGAGCACAAGGAGAAGCAGCGGGCCGCCACCGAGATGGAGCGGCTGATGCACCCTCGCAGGGCCAGGAGCTGAGCACCGGGGACCGGCTGGAAGTCGCCGAGCTCGGCGAGGTGCTCGGTGTCGAAGACGCCGCACGCCTGCCAGCGCGGCAGGGTTTCCTGCGGGCGTGTCTTCCCGCTCGACCTGCGGTGGCTGCGCTTCGGGCCGGATGGGCGATGCTCGACCACCGCTGTTCCTCGTTGGGGGTTGTTTGCCGCGGTCCGCCGCGGTTCCCGTATGCGACCTCTTGACCCCCAGTCACATCCGAGGGGTTCCCCGTCGTTCGCCGTCGTGCTATCTGCGCAGGTCAGGGGGCGGTCACGCTCGCCGACGTCCGGTCCGATCCGCCGCCGGACCCGACCATCCCGGGACCGTCCACGGCAGCGAGTTCCCGTCCGCCGGCCGCAGATGCCGAGGTATGCCCACATGCCGCCGCGTTGGACAGCGCATCGGCCACGGCAGGGTGCCCAGACCCTCACGCGGCGCAGTCGACGGGCTCATCGCGCTCACCGCGCAGGCGTCGGCGTCGGCGTCGGCGTCGGGGTCGGCGTCGGCGGGACCCTGGTCGAGTGGGACCGTGCGCGGTCATCGACGGGTTGGCTGGACCGACGACCTGGAGCGCATCCCGTCGGCATCGAGAAGGAGCCCGGGACAGGAGTGACGATGAGCCAGGACCCTGGCAGCCCGATCATCCGGCCCGGCGAAGGCGCACGAGTGCACGGGATGGACATGGCTCACAAGGTGGACGCACACCGTCTCGGCGGTCGTCTGCTCATCATGGAAGGTCAGGTCGCTCCCGGTGTGCTCATCCCGCCGCACACCCACACCCGTGAAGACGAATGCTCCTACGTCATCTCCGGACGAGTGATGTTCCAGGTGGATGAGGACATCGTCACAGCCGATGCCGGCAGCTACGTGATCAAGCCTCGCGGCGTGTCGCACGCCTTCTGGAACCCTGGCAGCGAGCCCGCGCGGGTGATGGAGCTGCTCGTGCCGGCAACATTCGGTCACTACTACGACGAGGTCGGCGCCATCTTCGCGGACTCCGCGAAGACCGAACAGGAGCGGCGTGAGGCCCTGGAAGCGCACCACGCTCGCTACGGCGTGACCTTCCACTGGGATCGCGTTGCGGATCTTGTCAATCGCTTCGGGGTCAAGCCGTGAGCCGCGCAGGTCACTCCCGAACGGCGAAGCGGTCACATCGACCGAAGACCTGCCCCGAGGGCACTCGAACCCCTGTCCTCGCACTCCCAGGCCGTCACGATCGGGTTCATGGCGGTGCACCGCCGTCTCCCAGGCCGCCTCATCGGCAGGTTCCCGCGGCCGCGAACTTCCCGTACGCCGTCGACTGCCACCTCCGACCGGGCTCGTGCCGGCCGGCCGGACGCCTGGCCTCCATCCCGCCCACGGCCGTAGCCCGTTCGTCGACCCCGAGCATTCGACCTGAGCCGCCCCGGCGCTGGTGCCAAGGTCTGGGTATGACCAGCCTCGACGACGTCGCGGCCATTGCCGCCGACGAGCACCACCTCGCGGTCGTCTCCACGCTGCGGGCGGACTCGACCATCCAGGCCTCGGTGGTCAACGCGGGGATCCTCGCCCATCCGGCGACCGGGCGGCCGTCGCTGGCCTTCGTCACGTACGGCCGGGTCAAGCTGGCCAACCTCCGCGCCCGCCCGCAGGTGACCGTGACCTTCCGGCACGGCTGGCAGTGGGCGACGGTGGAAGGACGCGCACAGGTGGCCGGGCCCGACGACCCGCAACCGTGGCTGGCCGACGCCGACCAGCTCCGCCTGCTGCTGCGCGCGGTGTTCGCCGCGGCCGGCGGCCGACACGAGAACTGGGAGGAGTACGACCGAGTGATGGCCGAACAACGGCGCACCGCCGTGCTGATCGATCCGCACCGGATCTACAGCAACGGATAGCCGGCGCCGCAATCGGGCTCCTCGGGCCGGTACGCCCCGGTGATCACCGCGCCCTGGGCGCCGGGACGGTGTCGCGCGACTCCCGCCGGTGGGAGAGGCGCTCGCCCACCGGGGGTGGCCGGCATCGAGGAGCCGGCCACGCCCCGATTCGGGCAGTCAACCGACTGCACGGACATCAGCGGTCCCCCGGGACGGGGATCCCGGGCATTCACTCGGGGCGGACACGAGCACGAGCCGAGATCCTCCCCGTCCACGCTCGACCGAGGAGCCTTGACTGCGGAGGTCGGCGCGAGAGGCATTGGCCGCGGGTTCGCGGGTCCGGAGCGCGACCGGTCAGGCCCGCAGGTAGGTGAGCACGGCGAGCACCCGCCGGTTGGCGTCGGCGGCCTGGTGCAGGTCCAGCTTGGTGAACACGTTGTGCACGTACGCCTCGACCGTCTTCGGGCTGAGGAACAGCCGCTCGCAGATCGCCTGGTTGGACCTGCCCTCCGCCATCACGGCCAGGACCTCCCGCTCACGGTCCGACAGTGCGTCCAGCGGATTGCGCACCCGGCGCCGGCCGACGAGCTGCGCGACGACTCCTGGGTCGATCACCACGCCGCCTGCCGCCACCCGGCGCACCCCGTCGGCGAGCTCGCCGGGATCGGCGACACGCTCCGTGAGCAGATAGCCGGTACCCGTCGCGCCGGACTCCACGAGCTGCATCGCGTAGTGCGGCTCCACGTACGCCGACAGCACGAGGACGCCCACCTCCGGATGCCGGGCGGCCAGCGCTCGCGCCGCCTCCAACCCCTCCGTCGTGTGGGTGGGCGGCATCCGGATGTCGACGACGGCGTCCGGCGGGTCCCGGTCCACGGCGTCGAGGAGCGCAGCAGCGTCCCCCACCTCCGCGGTGACGTCGGCGATCGTCTCACCGTCCCGTTCCAGGTGGGTCAACGCGCGGTCGCGGGCGAGCTCGACCAGGACCGGGGCACCGGCGGCATCGACGAAGGTGTTCCGCTCCGGGAGCCAGTACGCCAGTTGGAGGGAGGGATCGTGCAGCGTGCCGGCGAGGACGCTGCGCAGCCGCTCCGGCACCGGCAGGCCGGCACCACCACCTTCTCGCTGACACTGATCGCGGTCAGCCTGACGGCGCCCCTGCTGGTCTTCGCCCTACCACGACGGTTGCGGCCCCCCGTGGACGCCGCATCCACGTCATCCGTGCGGCTCCCGGCCGGACCACCCGGCCGCACCGACAGCCCGGCGGCAGAGCTCCCGGTACGCCCGCCGGCGACCTCGCCGATCAGCGGGCGACGCCACCACCGCGACGCGGAGGGATGACAGCGTGACCGCTGACATCGGACTGGCCTGAGCCGACTACGTGCTGGTGGTCGTGCTGATCGCAGCCCCGTGGTGGCGCTGGTCGGTCCGTGGCACCGGTTCGGGACGGCGTGCCCCGCCGGCGCACTGATGCCGCCCAGGTCAGCGTCCCTGATCGCCTCGGGCCCTCACCGGTAGGGAGTCGGCTGTACATCGGGCAGTCCCAGGACGAGGTGGTCCAGACCAGGGGTGAACAACTCGTAGAGGACGGCTCGCGCAGCGCTCGCCGCTCCTCCCGCGCCATCCCGAGCACGCTGGACAGCCGGCCCGGGACCGCCACCGCTGCGGTCCCTGACGCATCGCTCCAGGACGCTGCGGAACGTCTCGCCGAGCGCGTCCGCGCTGCGTCCCCCGATCACCACGATCTCGGGATCGAGCAGCCGCACCGCAGGCAGGAGTGCGTCGGCCAGGTACGTGGCGACGGCTTCGAATGCGACGGCGGCCTCGTCATCAGAGGCGGCGAGCCGGGCGATCTCCTCGAGCGTGGGCGGCTCTGCGAAGGCGAGAGCCGTTGCGAACACGCGCCGGAGCCCCTGCTCGGCGAGGACGGTGTGGAGGCAACCCCGTCGGCCGCACGTGCACGGTTCGCCACCCATCACAGCGGGCGTGTGCGCGATGTCTCCACCACGGCCCCTGGCCCCGGTGCAGAGCTGGCCGTGGGTGATGATCGCGCACCGGATCTCCGCGGCGAGGTGGACGTAGATGAAGTCCGTGGAGGAGATCCGACCGGACCACTGTCCTTCCCGCGCTGCCGCGACGACCCCGCTGGTGCACAGCACGGGCATCCGCAGCCTCCGCTCGAGCCCATCCCGCAGCCACTCGTGCCATGGGAGGGCGCTGTCAGCCGACGGCCCGTGACCGTCGGCGGCAGTCGGCAGCGAGTCGTCGACGGTCAGACCGACGGCGGCAACAGCGGTGATGGGGGTCTCCGACTCATCGATGAGGTCCTGCACCCCCAGGACCAGCTCATCGAGGTCGGCGGCGGAGTTCGCTGCGCGTGTGCTGAGCCGCTGCTCGGCAACGAGGGTGCCGTCGCTGAGGTCGCACAGCGCGACCCGGCAGGCTTCCGGGGTCACCTCGATGCCGACCGCGTTGGCACCGGCTGGTCGCAGGGCGAGTTGACGTGCCCTGCTCGTCGAGGTCGAGGTGGGGACCGACTCGAGGATCTCGGCCTCGACGAGGCGCCGGGAGATGTTCTCGATGGTCTGGAACGTCAACCCCGTGAGCCTCGAGAGGTCGCGCCGCGTCGAAGGACCTCGGGTCCGGATGGTGTGGAGGACCAACAACTGGTTGTGGTCGCGCACGCACACCAGGTTCGACCCGGTGACCCGGGCGTTCGTGGTCGCGCCGAGGCGCCTCGTGTCCGGGGCCGTCGTCGCGAACGCGCCGGTCTGACGAAGTGGCGAGCGCTGTGCCCTTGCCGCGGACGCCGCAGTGCCCATCGAGCACCTCTTTCACGAGCTCCATCGAGCCGTGGACATCAGATATCTGATAGGTTGCCGCTTGAGCCTCAGTCGGTCAAGACATGGGGACCAACCTGTCTGATGAGTTGGCTACACTCGGGGCTCGACGCGACGGTCGACTTCCGGCCGTCCCCCAGTGGGGGTTGCCCATGAGGACAGGCAGGGCCGAGGCGACGGCGGATGCACTGCTCGGGCTCGTCCTCGACGGCACGTTCCCGCCCGGCACCTCGCTACCGAGCGAGGCCGAGCTCGCCGGCCGGTTCGCGGTCAGCCGCCTCACCGTGCGGGAGGCCATCCGCTCGCTCGCGTCCACGCAGGTCATCCGGGTGCAGCAGGGACGATCAAGCACCATCAATCGGGTCGAGCAGTGGTCGGCGCTGGATCCGCGCCTGCTCAGGGCGCGCGGGCACGCCTCCGGTGAGCCACTCCGCCTGCCCAAGCGTCTGCTCGAGGCGCGGCGCGTCATCGAGGTGGCCATCGCCGAGATGGCGGCCGACCGCCGCACCGGGGATCACCTGCAACGGATGGCGGCCGCGATCGCGTCGATGCAGGAGTCGCACGACGAAGGCGATGTCCCACGGTTCGTCGAGGCCGACCTCGCGTTCCACGAGGTTCTCTTCGAGGCCGCGGACAACGCGTTCCTGGAGGCCCTGATGCAGCCGCTCGCCTCGGTGATCCGGGATTTGCGGGCGGAGACGTCGTCGGCTCCGGAGACGCGGGAGCACGCGATCGACTTCCACGGCCGGATCCTCCGTCGAGTCACCGAGCACGACACCGAGGGAGCCCGGGAGAACATGCGCGAGCACCTCACTGTGACCGAGGAGTACATGGAGCGCTTTCGCGTCAGTCCGCGGAGCAGCCCCGCCGCCTGACCGGGGCATCAACCCGCCCATCGGTCCGTTCGAACAGTGTGAACGAGGCCATCGCCTCAGATTCAAAATGGTTGAGCACTCGGTCTGTTGACAGCGTTCGCCCTCCCTTCTTTACTTCGAGCGCCGAGCCGGTCCAGCCGGCCGCAGGCAGGCGGATCGCACTCCCGTCGCGCCTCCAGCGCTCAGCATGATCGCACCGGCGACGACTGCATGCGTACCGATCGACCTGCGGCACGCTGCCGCCCGCCATGCTCGATCATCCTCGACGGAGGCTGTTGTGGCCCTTCCCGGAACACCCGGCGCATCCCTCGGCGAGCTCGGCGATCGCACGCTCAGCAAGGTCAGGCGGCGGGTCGTCCCGCTGATGATCTGGCTGTACTTCATCGCGTTCCTCGACCGCAACAACGTCGGTTTCGCGAAGCTGACCATGAGTGAGGACATCGGTCTGAGCGCGACCGCTTACGGTCTGGGAGCGGGGATCTTCTTCATCGGTTACGCGATCTTCGAGATCCCGAGCAACGCCGGGATGCACCGATGGGGTGCACGCAAATGGATGGCGCGCATCCTCGTGACCTGGGGAATCTTCGCCACCGCGATGGCAGCGGTACAAGGGGAGACCAGTTTCTACATCATCCGGTTCCTGCTCGGTGCCGCAGAGGCCGGCTTCTTCCCCGCGGTGATCCTCTACCTCACCTACTGGTTCCCCTCGGCGCAGCGCGTCGCGGTGCTGGGCCTGTTCATCCTCGCTCAGCCGCTGGCCAACGCGATCGGTGCGCCCGTGTCGGGTCTGCTCCTCAGGATGCACGGCGTCTGGGGTCTGGATGGGTGGCAGTGGCTGTTCATCCTCGAGGGCGTCCCCGCGATCATCATGGGCGTCCTCGTCCTGTGGCTCGTGACCGACCGCCCGAAGGACGCCAGGTGGCTGGCTCCCGAGGAGCGGAGCTGGCTGCAGGAGACGATGGACGCCGAGGACGCCGCCAAGACCGCCTCCGGCAGTCACAGCTTCATGGAGGGGCTCAAGGACCGGCGATCCCTCGTCTTCGCCGCGCTGTATTTCGGCATGGTGATGGGCATCTACGGCCTGAGCCTCTGGCTGCCCTCGATCGTCGAGGCGATGGGTGACCTCTCCACCACACAGGTCGGCTTCATCGTCCCCATCCCCTACCTCTGTGCCGCCGCCTTCCTGTTCTTCTGGACCCGGCACTCCGACCGAACCGGGGAGCGCGTCGGCCACGCCACCTTCTCGATCCTGCTGGGGGCCGCCGGACTCCTGGCGTCGGGCTTCCTGCTCGAGAACAGCCCGGTGTGGGCGATGGTCGCCCTCTGCCTGTGCGCGATGGGCATCTTCTCGGCGACCCCCATCTTCTGGGAGTTGCCGTCCGCGGTCCTGGGTGGCGCGGCAGCGGCAGCCGGCATCGCGCTGATCAACTCGCTGGGCAACCTGGGTGGATTCGCTGCTCCGTACGCGGTCGGTGCCCTGGTGGACCGCACCGGCGACGCCAAGGCCGGGCTGTTCCTCCTGGCCGGGGTCCTCGCCGTGACGGCCGTGGCGACCTTCTTCTACGGCCGGAGCACGCACGCCGGACGGGTTCCGCCGGCCAGTCACGAGGACGTGCTGGCCAAGGAGGCCGCGGCGTTCGAGATGCCCGCCGACGAGCTGCACCACCGCGGTGACCCGGCCGAGGTGGCGGACAGACGGGACCGGCGATGACCGCGCACCGATCCCAGCAGTGGTACGCCGGTGCGGACCTGCGCAACACCTATCTGCACCGGGCATGGATGCGCCGAGGGTTGCCGGATCACGCATTCGACGGCCGCCCCCACATCGCCATCGCGAACACGGCATCGGACCTCGTCCCCTGCAACATGCACCTCGACGAGGTCGCGACGAGCGTCAAGCAGGGGGTCTACGAGGCCGGCGGCATCCCGCTGGACATGCCGGTCATGTCGCTCGGCGAGACACAGATGCGCCCGACCGCGATGTTGTTCAGGAACCTCGCCGCGATGGAGATCGAGGAGGCGCTGCGGGCGAACCCGATCGACGGGGTGGTCCTGCTCGGCGGGTGTGACAAGACCATCCCGGCACTGCTGATGGCCGCCGCATCGGTCGACGTCCCCGCGGTGGTCCTGCCGGGAGGCCCCATGCTGACCGGCCACTTCAAGGGTGCGCCGATGGGGTGCGGCACGGACGTGTGGCGCTTCGTGGACGACGTACGCGCCAACCTCATGACCGACGAGGACCTGCGGCGGTCGGAGTCGGCGATGATCCGCAGCAAGGGCCACTGCAACACGATGGGCACGGCCTCGACGATGGCCATCATGGCCGAGGCGCTGGGCATGACGATCCCCGGAGTGGCCGGTACCCCCGCTCCGGACGCCAGCCTCCTCGAGCACTCCCACGGGGCCGGTCGGCTCGCGGTGGAGATGGTCCAGGCGGGCCGCCGGCCCAGCACCGTGCTGACGGCGGCGTCCTTCCACAACGCCATCGTCGCGCTGGCCGCCACCGGCGGGTCCACCAACGCGATCGTCCACCTGCTCGCCATCGCCGGCCGACTGGGCATCGAGCTGCGGCTCGAGGACTTCGACCGCATCGGCTCCGGCGTACCGCTGCTGCTGAACCTGCAGCCGGCCGGGCGGTACCTGATGGACGACCTGCACCGAGCAGGTGGGCTCCTGGCCGTGCTGCGTGAGGTGCAGGACCTGCTCGACCCCAGCGCGATGACCGTCACCGGAAGCCCCCTCGTCGACCACCTGGCCGACGTCCGCATCTGGGACGAGGACGTCATCCGCCGCCGGGACGCACCCCTGCAGGACAACGCGGGTATCGCTGTCCTGCGCGGCTCCCTCGCCCCGGACGGCGCGGTGGTCAAACCCGCCGCGGCGTCCAAGGAACTGCTCGTGCACCGGGGCCGCGCGGTCGTCTTCGACAGCATCGAGGACCTCCATGCCCGCCTCGACGACCCGGCCCTCGACATCGACGAGACCTGCGTACTCGTGCTGCGCGGGTGCGGCCCCAAGGGCTACCCCGGGATGCCCGAGGCGGCCAACACGCCCATCCCGCCCAAGCTGCTGGCCCGGGGCGTCCGCGACCTGATCCGGATCAGCGACGCGCGGATGAGCGGGACCGCCTACGGCACCGTCGTCCTCCACGTGGCTCCGGAGGCGGCGGCGGGTGGCCCCCTGTCCCTCGTGCAGGACGGCGACATGATCGTCCTCGACGTCCCCGGCAGACGGCTCGACCTCGACGTCCCGCCCGAGCAGCTGCTGGCCCGGCGCCCGTCCGAGGCTGCCGAAGCCGCCTACACCAAGCCGCTCCGCGGCTGGCAACGCCTCTACGTCGACCACGTCATGCAGGCCGACAAGGGTGCGGACCTGGACTTCCTCGTCGGCTCCAGCGGCGATGAGGTGACGCGCGACTCCCACTGAGCCGCCGGTGGGGGCGGCGCGCCTCCCGCCACGCATCCGACCCGACCTTGGAGCCGCGGTGTCCGCTCCGACCGCCACCCTCATCTCCGCCGTCCCCGTGCCCTTCACGGCAGACGGTGACCTCGACAGCGGAGGCCTGCAGCCGCTGTACCGGTACCTCGCGGCCGCCGGCGTGGACGGGGTGTTCACCGCCGGGACGACCGGGGAGTTCACCGCGCTCGACGACGACGAGCGGGAGACCGTCCTCACCGAGGCGCTGGAGGTGTTCGGCCCCGATCGGGTGTACGCCCACGTGGGTGCTGCGTCCGCCCGGCAGGCGACGCGCCTCGCGGCCCGAGCGGTCGCCCTGGGCGCCCGGAACCTGGCCGCGATCACCCCGTTCTACCTGCCGGCCGGGCCGGCGGCGCTGGTCGACTACTACCGGGAGCTGGATGCCGTCGCCGGCGCCGCCCGACTGTTCGTCTACCTCTACGCCGCGCGCACCACGACCACCGTGACCCCCGCACAGCTCGCCGAGCTCGCCGAGATCCCCTCGGTGGTCGGCGCGAAGATCAGCGGGGAGCCGACCGCCCGGGTCCTCGAGTACATCCGCGCGGCCCCCGACGGCTTCGTCGTCTACTCGGGCAACGACGTCGAGTTCGGCGACGTCCTCCGGGCCGGAGGGGCCGGGGGTGTCTGCGGTGCCGTCAGCGTCTTCCCGAGGCCGTTCACCGAAGTCGCCGACGCACTGCGCCGCGGTGACGAGCAGGCCGCGGCGGCCGCGCAGGACCGGGTCGAGCGCGCGGTCGAGGCGGTGGCCGGCGCCGACATCGCCCTGATCAAGGCGGGGCTGGCCCTGCGTGGCCTGCCCGCGGGGCCGCCGCGGGTCGCGCTCGACGAGCCCTCGCCCGCCCAGCTCGACACCCTCCGCACCGCCATCGAGGAGCTCACGTGACCACTGCCCTGCCCAGCGAGCGCACCGCGATCCTCACCGGAGCGGGATCGCCCCGCGGCATCGGCCGGGCCACCGCCGACCGGCTGGCTCGTGACGGCTGGGCCGTCGCCGTCCTCGATCTCGACGCCGACGCCGCCGAGGGAACTGCGGCAGAGATCGCCGAGGCCCACTCCGTTCCCACCCTCGGCGTCGCCGTGGACATCACCGACGAGACGGCGGTGGACTCCGCCGTGACGGCGGTGGAGGAGGCTCTGCCGCCGGTCATCGGGCTGGCGAACATCGCGGGGGTGAGTTCTCCGGTCGACTTCCTCGAGGTGACGGCGGCGGAGTGGGACCGCGTCTTCAACGTCAACATGCGCGGCACGTTCTTCGTCACGAGGCGGGCCCTCCCCGCGATGGTCGCCGCGGACGTGGGACGCGTCGTGAACGTCTCCTCCATCTCCGCCCAGCGAGGCGGGGGCACGTTCTCGAAGACCCCCTACAGCGCCTCGAAGGCCGCGGTCATCGGCTTCACCCGGGCCGTGGCGCGAGAGATGGGCCCGCACCACATCACGGTGAACTGTGTGGCGCCGGGGCCGATCGACACCGACATCATGGGCGGCACGCTGACCGACGAGCGCAAGGCGGCGCTCAGCGCCGACATCCCCCTGGGCCGGGTCGGCACGGTCCAGGAGGTCGCCGCACTGTTGACCTTCCTGATGAGCGAGGACGCCGGCTGGATCACGGCGGCGACGTACGACATCAACGGCGGCCAGCAGATGTCATGACCCGGCCGATCAGTGCCCGACCACCGAACGGATCCGGAAGGCCATGACGAAGTCGACCCTGGACCTGACCGCTCTCCCACCGGCGCGGGTGGAGCCGGATGCGCGGCAGCGCATCCGCAAGGCGCTGGCTGATTCCGGTCGCCGGATCGCCGTTCTCGACGACGACCCCACCGGATCACAGACGGTGCACGACGTGGCGGTCGTGACCGTCTTCGACGCCGAGGAGATCGCTGCCGGCCTCGACGGGCCCGGCTCCACGTGCTTCATCCTCACCAACACCCGCAGCATGGGCGAGGCCGACGCCGTCGGGGTGAACACCCGCGTCGGTCGCATGCTGTTCGAGCTGAGCAGGCGGCTCGATGCACCCATCGACGTGATCAGCCGCAGCGACTCGACGCTGCGCGGCCACGTCATCGCCGAGGTCACAGCGCTGGGTGCGGTGCGCCGGGAGGTGCTGGGTCGCGGGTACGACGGCGTGCTGCTCATCCCCGCCTACTTCGAGGCCGGCCGCCTCACCGCGGGCGACGTGCACTGGGCGCGGGTGGGAGGTCGGCCGCAGCCGGTGGGCGAGACGGAGTTCGCTCGCGACGCCACCTTCGGATTCTCGGCGTCGGACCTGCGGGAGTTCGTCGCGGAGAAGAGCGGAGGCAGCATCCGGCCGGACCAGGTGCACAGCCTCACGCTCGATGACATCCGCGGCGGCGGACCCCAGCGGGTGGCCGAGATCCTCTCCGGGGTGACCGACGGGGCGTTCGTCGTCGTCAACGCGGTGGAGTACGCCGACCTCGACGTCGTCGTGCTGGGTCTGCTGGAGTCGGAGGCGACCGGGAAGTCGTTCCTGTACCGGACGGGTCCGTCGTTCCCGCAGCCCCTGGCCGGGCTGGACCCGCACCCGCCGCTCCAGGCGTCGGACATCTGGCCCGGCGGGCGACCCGCCGGGCACGGACTGGTCGTCGTCGGCTCCCACGTGGGCCTCACGAGCCGCCAGGTGGCCGTGGCGCGCGACCGCGGCGACATCACCGAGGTCGAGCTCGAGGTCCCCACCGTCGCGGACCCGCAGCGCCGCGACGCCCACGTCGCCGCGATCACCGCACGGGTGGTGGCCGCGCTCGCCGATTCCGACGTGCTCCTGTTCACCAGCCGGACGTTGCTGCGTGACACCGACCCCGAGGCCAGCCTGGAGATCGCCCGGCAGGTGTCCACAGCGGTCATCGAGGTGGTGCGCGGCGCCGTGGCGGCCGAGCCGGCCTGGGTCGTCGCCAAGGGGGGCATCACCTCTCACGACGTCGCGGTGCGCGGCCTGGGTATCCGGCGCGCGACGGTCCTCGGGCAGCTCCTGCCCGGCCTGGTGTCGGTGTTCCAGCCGGTCGAGGCCCTCCCGCAGGTCGTCGGCACGCCCTACGTCGTCTTCGCCGGCAACGTCGGCGACGAGACCACCCTGGCTCACGTGATCGACCTCTTCCGCGGAAGGACTGCCCCGTGACACGAGTGGGATGGATCGGCCTGGGCGCGATGGGCTTCCCGATGGCGGGGTGCGTGGCCCGCGCCGGATTCGACGTCAGCGCCTACGACATCGAACCCACCCGGGCCGAGGCCCTGGCCGCCGACGGGGTGGAGCCGGCGGCGTCGATCGGCGCTGCGGCCGGTGGGGCGGACGTGCTCGTCGTCATGGTCGCCACGTCCGACCAGGTCGAGAGCGTGCTCTTCGGCGACGACCCGGCGGCGGGGGCGCTCCCCTCCGGCGCGACCGTCGTCGTCATGGCGACGGTCGGTCCCGCTCCCGTCCAGCGGTGGGCCGAGCGGCTCGGGAAGCGGGGGGTCGACGTGGTCGATGCACCGGTCTCCGGCGGCGCGGCCCGCGCCGGCGCCGGAGATCTGCTGATCATGGTCGGTGGCACGCAGACGGCGGTGGATCGGGTGCAGCCGCTGCTCGACGCGATGGCTCGCAGCGCACCCCACGTGGGGACGGCCCCCGGCGACGGGCAGAAGGTGAAGCTCGTCAACCAACTGCTGTGCGGCGTCCACATCGCCGCGGCCGCCGAGGCCCTCGCCCTCGCCGAGGCGATGCAGCTCGACCCCGCCGCCACCTGGGAAGTCCTCCGCGGCGGTGCCGCCGCGTCGTTCATGCTCGACGACCGCGGAGCACGGATGGTGCACGGCACCGACGAGGTCAAGAGCGCGCTCGACATCTTCGTCAAGGACATGGGGCTCGTCACCGACGCCGCCCGCGCCAGCAGCTACCCCGCGCCGCTGGCGTCCGCAGCCGAACAGCTCTACCTCGCCGGCCGTCGCGCCGGACTCGGCCGGCGCGACGACTCCGCCGTCATCGAGGTGCTCCGCGGCGCCCCGCTGACGTCCGCCCCCCGGCCGGCCGGAGGGGTCCCCCGGTGAGACTGGCGACGTTCCGGCTCGGGAACGAGGACCGAGTGGGCGTGGCCGACGTCGAACACGGCGTCGTCCACGACGTGACCGACCTGCTCCCGTCCGGCGCCGGTGTCCTCGACCTGATCACGGACTGGACCCGCCTGCGACCCGCACTCGACTCGGTGCGTTCGACGCCTGCGCAGCCGCTCGACGCCGTCACGCTCCGCGCCCCCATCCCCGAGCCCCGCCGCGACCTGTTCTGCGTGGGCAAGAACTACCGGGAGCACGCCGTCGAGTTCAGCCGCAGCGGCTACGACGCCGCGGGCCGATCGGAGGAGCTGCCCACGCACCCGGTGGTCTTCGCCAAGGCCACGACTGCCGTCACCGGCCCGTTCGCCGACATCGACCCACACCCCGGACTGACCCGCGAGATCGACTACGAGGCCGAGCTGGCCGTGATCATCGGGAAGGGCGGGCGGGACATCCCCCGCGAGCGGGCCTCCGACCACGTCTGGGGCTACACGATCATCAACGACGTCACCGCCCGGGACCTGCAGCGGGCACACGAGCAGTGGCTGCTGGGCAAGTCCCTCGACACGTTCTGCCCGATGGGTCCCTTCGCTGTCTCGGCCGACGAGATCACCGATGTCACCGCGCTGGGGGTATCGGCCACGGTCAACGGCGAGCCTCGCCAGTCGGGCACGGTGAAGGACCTGATCTTCGACATCCCGGACCTGATGGCCACCATCTCCGCAGGCATCACGCTGCTGCCGGGCGACATCATCGCCACCGGCACACCCGCCGGCGTCGGCATCGGGTTCACCCCACCGCGGTTCCTCACCCCCGGCGACGTCGTCGAGGTCTCCATCACCGGACTGGGCACCCTCCGCAACCGTGTCGGCCACGGGCCGGGAGGTGATCGACCGTGACGAGCTCGCCGCAGCCCGGGCTCACCGGCCCGGACCCGACACCGCACCAGCACGTCCGATCTCGTGATCCGCGACCGCCCCAGCACCCGCCCGACCTGACAGCCGCCCTCGCGATCGCCGAGAGCCTCGCCCGCGCCGCCGGTCGGCTGCAGATGCGCGAGCGTGCCACGCTGACGGTGCACGGGTGGAAGGCGCACGCGAACGATCTGGTCTCCGACGTAGACCTCGCCAGCGAGCGCCTCATCGTCGACGGCCTGCGCACGGCATTCCCCGCCGATGGCGTGCTGGCCGAGGAGGGCTCGAGCAGCACCGGCTCGAGCAGCCGCCGGTGGATCGTCGATCCGCTTGACGGAACACGGAACTACGTGACCGGTGCCGGTCCCTGGTCGGTGTGCATCGCGCTGCAGGACGGCAACGACACCCTGGTGGCGGTGGTGCACGACCCCGCTGCTCGAGAGACGTTCACCGCCGTGCGCGGTGCCGGCGCGGCACTCGACGGCGAGCCGCTCGGCGCCTCAGCCTGCTCCCGCCTCGGCGAGGCGATCGTCGGGTTCAGCTTCAACCCGTCACCCGAGGCGAAGCGTGCGATGGCGGAGATCCTGCCGGCGCTGCTCCCGGCCGTCGGGGACATCCGCCGCATCCCCGCAGCACTGCACCTGGCCTACCTGGCGGCCGGGCGTTTCGACGCAGGCCTGCTGGTCCACACGAAGCTCTGGGACATCGCGGCGGGGCTGCTCGTCGCCGCAGAGGCTGGTGTGGTGTTGTCCGGACCGGACGGCGTTCCCACGCCGGAGTTGACTCTGGCCGCCGCGCCGGCGCTCTGGTCGCAGTTCGCCACGGCAGCGGCCGTTCGGTAGTCGCGGCTCCGCAGTACTGGTCACCCGGCTGGGCGCGACCTGCGGCCACCCTAGGCGACGAGCGACACCGCCATGACCATCGGCAGCGAGACGATCGAGGCGATGGAGGTGACCATTGTCAGCGTCTTGAAGGTTCCCTGGGTCGACAGTCCCAGCAGCGACTTGAACATCCAGAAGAAGTTGCTGTTGACCTGGAGTGCGAACATCGCGCCCGAGGCGATGGCGAGGCCGATGACGATCGGCGACACGTTGATCGACCCGAGCACCGGGCCGATGATCCCGGCGGCTGTGATGGCCGCCACCGACACCGACCCGATCGCCAGGTGCAGCACTGCCGCGATGAGCCAGGCGAGCAGGATGCTGAGAATGACCGGTGCCTCTGCATCGGCAGTGAAGAGGTCAGCCAGGATCGTGTCGAGCCCGGTCTCCCCGATGACGGCACCCAGGGACCCGCCGATGCCGGTGATGAGGAGGATCCCGCCGGTGGTGTGGAAGCCCTCGCTCATCGCCGTGTCCGTGCCCTCCGAGCCCAGGGTGCGCCGGCAGAGGACGTAGGCACCGATCAGGCCGACGAAGAGCGCGAAGTTGGCGTCGCCGAGGAAGGCGATGAAGTCGTTGGAGAACTTCAGCAGCTCAGCGAAGGCACCGAAGGCGATCATCACCAGCGGCACCAGGATGGGTAGCAGGCAGACGAGCAGCGGGGGCGTCGCGCTGTCGTCCTCGACCAGCTCGGTGGTCTCCTGTTCGACCATGGCCTCGTCGACGTGTTCGTCCCTGGCCAGGTTCCAGTAGCGGCCTTGCAGGACCAACCGGAAGATCAAGGTCGTCACGATCGCGGTCAACGGCCCCAGCACGAGGCCGTAGAGCAGCCAGGTGCCGAGTGGGATCCCGAGCAGGCCCGCGATGGAGACCGCGGCCAGTCCGGGGATCACGAAGACGTAGCCGGCGAAGATCCCGGTCCCGAGCGCACCGGACATGTGCGGCAAGCCGGTACGGCCGATGAACGGCGCGGTCGAACGCGCCACCGGAGAAGCCAGCACGACCTGCACGTCCACATAGATCGACGGGAAGATCGTCGACATCGCCGCCGTCATCGCATACGGGAGCCGGTGCGCGCCGACACGGTCGACGAGCATCGTCACCATCTTCCGGAAGGCGCCGATCGCATGGAGCATCGCCCCGATGAGCACGCCGAAGCCGATGAGGAGGCCGACCTCGCCCATGATCTCGCCGAAGCCGGTGGTGATCGCCGTCAGCGTCGCCGTGAAGCCGACACCGGTCGCGAGGCCGAGATAGAGCGACCCGATGATCAGCGAGATCACCGGGTCGACCTTGATCTTGATGATCAGCAGAACGATGATGGCGATGGCTATCGCGGTGTGGAGGACGACCACGACCTGCTCCTCCCGATACGGGGAGTGGCGAGGTCACCGGCACCGTCGCCACGTGGACCCCACACCTTGGCACGCATCGGGCGCCGCCGGTCCGGCGTGAGTCGATGCGGGTGTCCCGAGAGATCACATGGCCGGGACCTGCAACGGATGGCGGTGGTGTCGCCGCTGGCGTAGCAGCAGCGACCGACGGGAGGCGTCGCCCGGACACAACGCGCTCGTCCCTCCGGCACAGCCATCCCGGCACCTGGCCCAGCCGGCGGTGCACGCATCGGTGAGCCGGATGCGACGATCAGTCGAGCCGCAGCTCCGGACGCGCTGAGCTCGCCCGAGTAGCCACCCGAGGCCGACCCGCTCCTCACCCGCCGAGGAGGCGGTGGCTGGTAGGGCAGGTGCCCCTCCCCTCACCGGGAGCTCGGACGTCAGGTGCGCCGGCCTGCTCGCGTCTGTCGTGCGGCTGGCCGGCGCCGGTCACTCCACCCGGTCCTCGGCGACCGCGGTGGAGCAGCCGCGGGAGCCGCCCGGACGAACCGGTTCCCTACCTCTCGGCCCGGGAGGCCACTGGCGCGGCCTCCTCGGCCCGAGGGGTTCTACCGACGAGCCTGCTCACCGCAGCGCGCAACCGCCGGAGATCCCACCCGGTGCACCACAGCGCCCAGGCGACGAACAGCACCTGGAAGGGCAGTCGCAGCCAGGGGTACCAGCCGCCGGGCTGTCCCTCGACGTCGATGCCGGCGACCGCGACGTACACGTTGGCCGGGAAGACGGCGACCAGATAGGCGGCGAGCGCGAGCCCGGCGCCGCGCCGCCACGGCTGGCGGAGCAGCAGAGCGGCGCCGAGGCCGATCTCCACCACACCGGTCACGAGGACGAGGACCTCCGCGGCGGGCACCCACGGCGGTAGGTGCTGGACGAAGGGTGTCGGAATCAACCAGTGGGCCACCCCGGCGAAGACCATCGCGGTGGCCATGCCGAGGCGAGCCGCTCGGCGGGCGGAGCGGCGGCCGGACGACGGCCACAGGACGAGCGCGGCCACCACGGTCGCGAGCGCGAGCACGACGAGGAAGATCATGAGGATCGACCCATCGGGGGTGTGGGTGAGGAGGCACGGGGAGGCGGGGCGGGCGGCGAGAGGGTCTCGGGTGACGGTGACCCGCCCGGAGCCGACCCTGACGTCGCCGTCCGGAGCAGACCGATGGCGAGGGTCAGCATCCCGGACACGAGGACGACCGCCCCGACGTAGGCCAGGTAGACGACCGCGTTGGGTTCCCGGTCCTGCGGCATCAGGACGGACAGGAAGAACGCCATGGGCAGCAGGACGGCGGCGGCGGGAAAGGCGAGCCGCACGAACCAGCGGGCGCGCTCGGACAGCCTGGTCTCGTCGACGTACCGAAGCGCGACCAGGGACAGGAGCAACAACACGCCCGCGTGCGCGTGACCGGCGCGCCACAGGTCCTGCCGCAGCGGGTTGTCACGGTAGCCCGGGTCGCCGATCAGCAGGCTCAGCACACTGACCCCGCCGATGACGACCGTGGGAAGGACGATGAGGACGATACCGGCGACCCGACGGGACTCCGGGCTCATGCCGCGCCTCCCTCCGTCTCACCGGCCAGGCGCAGCGGCCCGTCGAACGCGGCAGGAACCCCCGCCATGGCGTCACCCATCAGGCCGACCGGGGCCAGGTCGACCGGGCAGTCGGTGGTCGGTCCGCTCGACGCACGGATGAGTTGCCGGGTCATCGCGCCCGCGGGCCCGGCCGGCCGACGGGGCGAATCTGCAGCCTCACCGGCGGGATGACCGGAACGGAGGGGGATCAGAGTCGACAGTCCCGGCGCCATCGCTGCTCCTCGTCCAACTCGGTGGACATGCACCCACGTGGGGAGCGCGCGCACCGCGGCGGCAAGGCTAGGGGGACGGCCGGGGAGCCGGACACGGCCACAGGCCCCTGTCCGGGCCGGATCGGCGGGGCGATCTGGACGGCGAGGGCGAAGCCGAGCACGGTCCGCCATGCCGCGCCGGCCACGGTGGGGTGGACCGCGATCACTGCGCCCAGCGGTGCGTAGTAGGCGGAGTCCGACAGCAGCGGCGGCATGCGGACGGCGACCTGCCATGCCGGCCCGCTGCGATCGCCGCCCGGATGCCCCGCTGGACCGCGCGCCGGCGCAGCAACGCCCACGCGCGTCCGCGTGTGGCGGGCAGGGCCTGCGGTCCCGCCGCGGTGCGCCGGGTGGGTCGGGGCCTGCCCCACGCCGTCCTGTCCGTCATCGCGACCTCGCAGCCCGGCACTGCGCCGCAGCCGGATCCGACCGCACCCCTGACCCGCGTCGGGGCGTCGGGGCGTCCGGTCGGTCCGGACGCCCCGACGATCACTTCCTCCGTCCCCTGGTCGGGGCAGCCGCGTCGCTCCGGACACGGGACGGTGCTCGACCGCATCCGGGACGCACGCGACCCGAGAGCTCACCGGGGCAGTTCGAGTCTTCCGTCGACCCGCCTCGGGATGCCGCGGTAGGCGTCGGTGAGCTCCTCCGGCAGCAACTCCTGCGGGGCGCCCTGCCAGGTGACCGGGCGCAGGAACCGCCGGACCGCCGTCGTCCCCACCGAGGTGTGCTGGGAGTTGGTCGACGGCCAGGGACCGCCGTGGTGCTGGGCCCAGGAGACGGCCACGCCGGTCGGGTAGGCGTCGTAGACCAACCGGCCGGCCCGGGTGCGCAGCTCCTGCGAGACGGCGAGAGGCAAGTCCGTCTCCCCCTCGCCACGCAGCACGGTGGCGGTGAGCGAGGACGGCATGGCGTCGAGCGCGGCGAACAGGTCCTTCTCGTCGTCGTAGCGCGCCACGACCGACACCGGGCCGAAGCACTCCTCGGTCACCTCGTGCGGGAGGTCGCCGGCCGAGGTCGCCAGCAGCCGCGGCACCGCCCCGAAGCCCGCCCCGGAGGGCTCCCCGCCGCGGGCCACCTCCTCGACCCCCGAAGCCGCGGCCAGGCCGTCGGAGATGCGGCCGTAGGAGGCGGCGATGCCCTCGTTGAGCAGCACCGGGGCGGCAGTGCCGCGCACGGCCTCGGCCATCGCGTCGACCAGCCGGTCGCCGTCGGGGCCGGCGGGCACGAAGGCCAGGCCGGGCTTGGTGCAGAACTGTCCGGCACCGAGGGTGAACGAGCCGACCAGTTCGCCGCCGATCGCCTCGCCGCGCTCGGCCGCCGCCTGAGGCGTCACCACGACGGGGTTGAGGCTGCTGAGCTCGCCGTAGAACGGGATGGGGTCGGGACGCTGGTCGATGATCCGCTGCAGGGCTCGCCCCCCGCCCAGCGAGCCGGTGAAGCCGACCGCCCGGATCGCCGGGTGCGCCACCAGGTCTGCGCCCCCCTGCTGGCCGTACACGATTCCGAGCGTGCCGTCCGGAGCGCCGGCCTCGCGGGCCGCCTGCACCATCACGTCGAAGCTCAGCTGCGAGGTCGCCGGGTGCGAGCTGTGCGCCTTGACGACGACGGGGCAGCCGGCGGCCAGTGCGGAGGCGGTGTCGCCGCCCGGGACGGAGAAGGCCAGCGGGAAGTTGCTGGCCCCGAAGACCGCGACCGGGCCGATCGGGACGAGCATCCGGCGCAGGTCCGGGCGCGGGCCCATCGGGGTGTCCCCGGCGTGGTCGATCGCGGCCTCGAGGTAGCTGCCCTCGTCGAGCACCTCGGCGAACAGCCGCAGCTGGTAGCAGGTGCGGGTGAGCTCCCCGTTCAGCCGGGTCGGGCCGAGGGCGGTCTCGCGGTCGGCGACGGCGACCACGTCGTCCCGCCGGGCCTCCAGGGCGTCGGCGAGGGCGCGCAGCAGCGCCGCCCGGCCGGCGCGGCCGAGGGCGTCCAGGGCGGGGGCCGCGGCGAGCGCGGCCGCGCAGAGCCGGTCCACCTCCTCCGTGGTGGTCTCCTGGGCGACCACCTCGACGGCCTCGCCGGTGCGGGGGTCGGTGCTGACGACCCCGCGGTCGGGGGATGTGGACACGGGTGCCTCCTGTGCGGTGGTGCGGGGGTCAGCGGATGGCGCCGACGGTGACGCGGTCGACCGTCCAGGCGCGGGCCTGCTCGCTGAGGGTGATGCCCAGCCCGGGACGGTCGGAGATGTACATGCGCCCGTCGCGGGTCTCCAGGCGCTCGTTGAACAGCGGGTACAGCCAGTCGAAGTGCTCCACCCACGGCTCGCGAGGGTAGGCCGCGGCCAGGTGGGCGTGGATCTCCATCGCGAAGTGCGGCGCCAGCTGCAGGTTCGCGACGTCGGCGAGGGTCGCCAGCCTGAGGAACTGGGTGATGCCGCCGATGCGCGGGGCGTCGGGCTGGATGATGTCCACCGCGCCGTGCCGGATCAGCTCGGCGTGCTCGGCGACGCTGGTCAGCATCTCGCCGGTGGCGATCGCGGTGTCCAGCGACCGGGCCAGTTGCGCGTGGCCCTCGGCGTCGTAGGCGTCGAGCGGCTCCTCGATCCACACCAGGACGAACTCCTCCAGCCGGCGGCTGACCCGCATGGCGGTCGGCCGGTCCCACTGCTGGTTGGCGTCGACCATGAGCGTCGCCTCGTCGCCGAGGCGCTCCCGTAGGGCCGCCAGCCGTCGCAGGTCGGCTTTCGCGTCGGGCTGACCGACTTTGATCTTGATGCCGCCGATGCCACGGGACAGCGACTGTTCGGC
>DATIMX010000039.1:0-11020 GCA_035474935.1 Geodermatophilus sp.
CCAGAGCACGTACGTGGGGCAGGTGGGCAGGCAGAACCCGCAGTGGACGCAGTCGCCGATGAGTGCCGGGTCCGGCGGGTGGTGCTCGTCGAAGGCCGGCTGCACGGCCTGCCGCGTCGTCGGCACGCCGAGCAGGGTCGGGGTGCCCACGGTGGCGGCCCCGGTGCCGGCCGGCAGGTCGATGTCCTGGCCGATGTCGAGCGGACGGCGCGCCCCGACCACCGCGGCCGGCGCCTCGTCGGCCCCCCGGACCGCGCCGGTCGGCGAGCCGGGCGGCAGGTCGGCGACCGAGTCCCGCACCGGACCGGTGTTGGGGGACGCCCCCGGGGACCCCGGCGGTGGCGCGTCGCCCGTGCCGTGGCTGCCCGGCGTGATCTCCGTCATCTACAACCCTCCGACGAACCGGCCCGGCGACATCCGCCGCTCGGGGTCGAACCTCTCCTTGACCCGCCGCATCAGGTCCAGCGAGTCGCCGACCGGACCCCAGTGGTCCAGGCGCTCGCGGACGGCGTCGGGGGCACGCAGGACCACCGCGGTCCCGTCTTGCGGGGCGATCGCGGCACGCAGCCGGGGCAGCGCATCGACCGCCTCCCCGGCCGGGACGGCCGCGTAGGTCACCCCCGTCGCGGCGTGCGCGGCCAGCGCCGTCCCGGCGGGCAGCGCGCCGAGCACCGCCGAGAGCGACGCCGGCGCGTGGGCCAGCCGCAGCAGCACGTCGTCCGCACCGCCGGGCCGCCGGCCGAAGTCCTCCGGCAGGTCCTCGGACTCCTCGCCGCCGCCGAGCAGGGCGACGGCGGCGCCGGCCTGCCCGGCCACCGACTCCGCGATGGACTCGAACAGCACGACCAGTCGTGCGGTGCGATCGGCCCCGGCGATCAGCTCCACGGCCGAGGGGGTGAGCGTCGAGCGGGCCAGCGCGACCGACACGGGGCCGGCGGCCGCGGCGTCCGGCAGCTCGAGCGTGACCACCCGGCGCGCCGGCGGTACCGGGTGCAGCCGCCAGGTGGTGGA
Source organism: Geodermatophilus sp. (assembly GCA_035474935.1). Taxonomy (GTDB): domain Bacteria; phylum Actinomycetota; class Actinomycetes; order Mycobacteriales; family Geodermatophilaceae; genus Geodermatophilus. Next base: position 1,012 of record DATIMX010000039.1, read on the forward strand.
GACCACGACGCCGAGCGTCCCGTGGGCGCCCGTGAACAGCTTGCCGAGGTCGTAGCCGGCGACGTTCTTGACGACCTTGCCGCCCGCGTGCGCCACGGTGCCGTCGGCGAGGACGACGGTGATGCCGATGAGCAGGTCGCGGGTGGTGCCGTACCGCAGCCGGCGCGGCCCCGACGCGTTCGCGCTCACCACGCCGCCCAGCGTGGCGCCGTCCTCGGGCGGGTCCAGGCCGAGCAGCTGGCCGGCCCGGCCGACCTGCGCCTGCAGGTCGGCCAGGCGCACCCCCGCCTCGGCCACGACGGTGAGGTCGCCCGCCACGTGCTCGACGACCCGGTCGAGGCCGGTGAGGTCCAGCAGGAGGTCGCAGGACTCCGGCGGCGCGGCCCAGGTCAGTTTGCTGCGCCCGCCGACCGGGACGACGGTGCGCCCGTCGGCCGCCGCGGCCCTCAGGACCTCGGCGACCTGGTCGACCGTGGTCGGCCGGACCACCTCGCGTGGGACCACGCCACCGACCGCGTCGTCCGGGCCGCCGGCTCGACGGGTGTCGGTGACGGCGGTCATCAGAAGACCTCGCCCAGGCCCGCGGCCTGCACCGGGTGCTCGCCCTTCCGGACGCCGGGCCGCTCGCCGCACAACCGCGGGGTCGGGAAGACCTTGCCCGGGTTCGCGACGCCGTCGGGGTCGAAGGCGCACCGCAGCAGCTGCATGGTGTCGAGGTCCTCGGGCGTGAACTGCTTGCCCATCTTCATGCGCTTCTCCTGGCCCACCCCGTGCTCGCCGGTGATCGAGCCGCCGGAGGTGATGCAGAGCTCGAGGATGGCGCCGGCCAGCTCCTCGGCCTCGTGGGCCTGGCCCTCGACCGCGTCGTCGAACAGCACGAGCGGGTGCAGGTTGCCGTCGCCGGCGTGGAACACGTTGGCCACGCGCAGGCCCCGCTCGTCGGCCATGCGCTCGATCTCGGCGAGCACCTCGGGCAGCTTCGTGCGGGGGATGACGCCGTCCTGCACGAAGTAGCTCGGGCTGATCCGGCCGACCGCGGCGAACGCCGACTTGCGGCCCTTCCACATCAGCGCCCGTTCCGCGTCGTCGGCCGCGATGCGGATCTCGAAGGCGTTGCGGGCCCGGGCGATCTCCTCGACCTGCCGGAACTGGGCCTCGACCTCGACCTGCGGGCCGTCGAGCTCGATGACCAGCACCGCCACCGCGCCCGCGGGGTAGCCGCAGCTCACCGCGGCCTCGGCGGCCTCGATGGCCAGCGCGTCCATCATCTCGACGGCGGCCGGCAGGATCCCGGCGGCGATGATGTCGCTGACCGTGCCGGCCGCGTCCTCGACCGAGGAGTAGCCGACCAGCATGGTCTGCACGGCCTCCGGCACCCGGATCAACCGCAGGGTGAGCTCGGTGGCCACACCCAGGGTGCCCTCGCTCCCGATGAACGCGCCCAGCAGGTCGTAGCCGGGGTGCTCCGGCGCGCGCCCGCCGAGGTGCACGACCTCGCCGTCGGGCAGCACCACCTCGGCGCCGAGGACGTGGTTGACCGTGAAGCCGTACTTCAGGCAGTGGGCGCCCCCGGCGTTCTCGGCCACGTTCCCGCCGATGGAGCAGACCAGCTGGGACGACGGGTCGGGCGCGTAGGCCAGGTCGTGGGGCGCCGCGTCTCGGGTGACCCACAGGTTGATGACCCCGGGCTCGACGGTGACCTGTCGGTTGTCCGCGTCCACCGGGGACAGCTTGCGCAGCCGCGACAGCACGAGCAGGACGCCGTCGGCGCTGGGCAGCGCGCCACCGGACAGACCGGTGCCCGAGCCGCGCGCCACGAAGGGGACGCCGGCCTCGGAGCAGAGCCGCACCGTGTCGACGACGTGCTGCCGGCTCTCGGCGAGCACCACGATCGCCGGGGTGACCTTGAAGTTCGCCAACCCGTCGCACTCGTACGTGCGCACCTGCGCGCGGTCGGTGAGCACCCGCTCGGTGCCGACCGCGGTCCGCAGCCGTTCGGCCAGCGCGGCGGTGCGGTCGGAGACAACTGGCTCGGCGATGGCGGTCATGGCGTCCTCACGGCATCCGCTCGGTGGGTCGGTGGTTCACGGCATGCGCTCGTAGGCCGGCAGGGTCAGGAAGTCGGAGTACTCGTCGGACACCGCCATCTCGAGGAACAGCGCGCGGGCGTCGTCCCAGCGGCCCGAGGCGAAGGAGTCGCCGCGGGCCGCGGCGATGGCCTGCATCTCCTCGTCGGTGATGCGCTCGACCAGCTCGCGGGTGACCGTCTCGCCGCCTGCGAGCCGCACCCCGTTGTGCAGCCACTGCCAGACCTGGCTGCGGGAGATCTCGGCGGTGGCGGCGTCCTCCATGAGGTTGTTGATGCCGACCGCGCCGGAGCCGCGCAGCCACGACTCGATGTACTGGATCCCGACGCTGATGTTGCTGCGCAGCCCCGCCTCGGTGGTCTCCCCCGGCGTGGAGCGGACGTCGAGCAGCTGCTCGGCCGTGACGTGCACGTCCTCGCGCTTCTTGTCGATCTGGTTGGGGCGCTCGCCGAGGACGGCGGTGAAGACCTCCTTGCAGAGCTCCACCATGCCCGGGTGGGCCACCCAGGAGCCGTCGAAGCCGTCGTTGGCCTCGCGCTCCTTGTCGGCCCGGACCTTGGCGAAGGCCTGCTCGTTGACTGCCGGGTCCTTGGAGGGGATGAACGCGGCCATGCCGCCGATGGCGTGCGCGCCGCGCTTGTGGCAGGGGCGCACCAGCAGCTCGGTGTAGGCGCGCATGAACGGCACGGTCATCGTCACGGAGTTGCGGTCGGGAAGGAGGAACTCCTCACCCCGGGTCCGGAACGTCTTGACGACGCTGAACATGTAGTCCCAGCGGCCGGCGTTGAGGCCCGCGGAGTGCTCGCGCAGCTCGTAGAGGATCTCCTCCATCTCGAACGCTGCGGGGTAGGTCTCGATCAGGACCGTCGCGCGGATGGTGCCGCGCGGGATGCCCAGGTGGTCCTGCGCCAGGTTGAACGCGTCGTTCCAGAGCCGCGCCTCGAGGTGGCTCTCCATCTTCGGCAGGTAGAAGTACGGGCCCTGGCCGCGGTCGATCTGCTTCTGGCCGCAGCTGGCCAGGTACAGCGCGAAGTCCACCAGGCTGCCGGAGGTCTGCTCGCCGTCGACGGTGATGTGCTTCTCGGGCAGGTGCCAGCCGCGCGGGCGCACGATGATCGTGGGCAGCTCCACGTCGTCGCGGACGCGGTACTCCTTGCCCTCCGGGCTGGTGAACTCCAGCGTGCCGTCGATGGAGTCCATCAGGTTCAGCGGGCCGTTGACCACGTTGGTCCACAGCGGGGAGTTCGCGTCCTCCTGGTCGGCCAGCCAGCACTTCGCGCCGGAGTTCAGCGCGTTGATCGTCATCTTCCGGTCGGTGGGGCCGGTCATCTCGACCCGGCGGTCGACCAGGCCGGGCGCGGGATGGGCCACCTGCCAGGAGTCGTCCTCGCGGATCGACCGGGTCTCCTCGAGGAAGCCCAGGCCGGCGCCGTCGGCCAGGGCCCGCACCCGCTCCTGCCGGGCCGCCAGCCGCTCGAGCCGGCGCCCGTTGAGCTCGCGGTGGAGGAGGGCGACGAGCTCGAGCGCCCGGGGGGTGAGGATCTCGTCGAACCGGTCCTCGATCGGGCCGGTGATCTCGAGACCGTCCACGCCGGCGATGGTGCTCATGGTTCTCCCTGGAGTCGCTGTGCTGGTGCGCTGATTTGTTCCGCAGAGCGGTGAGTCGGAGTAGCGTCGTTCCGCATCGTGGAACATGTTGTCTGTTTACTGGAAAAGTAGTGGGACCCATCACGCTTTTCAACCCGAGGTACCCGTTACCCGGAACCCCATCTAGCGGAACGAGGGGAGCAGACCGATGGCCGCTGGCGGGGCGGCGGAGGGCGTGCAGTCGCTGGACCGCGCCTTCCTCCTGCTCGAGCTCATGGCCGACGCCGACGGCGAGGTCGCGATCAGCCGGCTGGCTGCCGACAGCGGCCTGGCGGTGTCGACCATCCACCGGCTGGTGCGCACGCTGGTGGCCCGCGGCTACGTCCGCCAGCTGCCGTCGCGGCGCTACGTGCTGGGCCCTCGGCTGATCCACCTGGGGGAGTGCTCGTCGCGGGTGCTGGCCACGTGGGCCCAGCCGCACCTCTCCCGGCTCGTCGACGCCATCGGCGAGACCGCCAACATGGCCATGCTCGACGGCGACCGGGTCGTCTACGCCGCCCAGGTGCCCTCCCGGCACTCCATGCGGATGTTCACCGAGGTCGGCCGGCGGGTGCACCTGCACTGCACCGGCGTGGGCAAGGTGCTGCTGGCCCAGATGTCGCCGGAGACGGCGCGCCGGCTGCTCCTGCAGGGCGGCATGCCGGCGCGCACCGACCGCACGGTGACCGACCCCGACGAGCTGCTGGCCCAGCTGCCCGGCGTCGCCGAGCAGGGCTATGCCCTCGACGACGGCGAGCAGGAGGCCGGCGTCCGGTGCGTCGCGGTGCCCGTGCCCGGCGGCTCTGCGGCCGGGGCGATCTCCGTCTCCGGGCCGGCCGGCCGGCTGGGGCTCGACGCCGTGCCCCGGGTGGTGCCCCTGCTGCAGTCCGCGGCGGCCGCGCTGGCCACGGAACTCGGCTGGGACGCCGACCGGCTCGGCCGCTGAGGGTGGTCGCCCTCACAGGGCAACAAGTTGCCTACAGCAACCAACTATCCGTATGGTTGCACGAGGCAAGTACCCCCTGTCGAGGACGGCGACGTGTCCACCACCCCCGAGACCCGTGACCGGCTGACCTCCGGCCTGGCCCGTGTCATCCGCAGCGGCCGTCATCTGAGCGTCCGAGCCGCGGACTCCCTGTACGGCGACCTGCCCTCGTTCGGCTGGGCGCTGCTCGTGCCCCTGGAACAGGACGGCGAGCAGCGCTGCAGCGCGCTGGCGGCGCGGGCCGGCGTCGACGTCTCCGTCGCCAGCCGGCAGCTGACGGCCCTCGAGCGCTCCGGCTACGTCGAGCGTCGGCCCGACCCGCACGACGGGCGCGCCAGCCTCGTGCACCTCACCGACGAGGGGGCCCGGGCCCTGACCGTCACCCGTGCGCTGCGCGCCCAGTGGGCCGGCACGGCGCTGGCCGACTGGGACGAGGCCGACGCGCGGCTGCTGTCCGGTCTGCTGGAGCGGCTCGCGGCCGACCTCGAGCGGGCGCCCGCCGCCGTCGCGTGACCCGCGGCCCCCACGCACCACCTCCCGCCCGAACCCGCCAGACCAGGAGAACCGTGGCCACCACCACCCACGACGACCGCGCCGCGGCCGTCCCCACCTCGGCGCCTGCCGACACCGCCCCTGCCGGCATCGCCTCTGCCGGTATCGCCCCTGTCGAGCAGCAGGGGCGGATGACCCACCGGCAGATCCTCTCGGCGCTCTCCGGGATGTTGCTGGCGATGTTCGTGGCGTTCCTGTCCTCGACCGTCGTCTCCAACGCCCTGCCGACGATCATCACCGAGCTGCGCGGCACGCAGGGTCAGTACACCTGGGTGGTCACCGCGACGCTGCTGGCCTCGACCGCCTCGACCCCCATCTGGGGCAAGCTCTCCGACCTCTACAGCAAGAAGCTGCTGATCCAGGTCTCGATCGTGGTGTTCATCGTCGGCTCGATGCTGGCGGGCCTGGCCCAGTCGGTCGAGACGCTGATCGCCTGGCGGGTGCTGCAGGGCCTCGGCCTCGGCGGCATCCAGGCACTGATGCAGATCGCGATGGCCGCGATGATCAGCCCCCGCGAGCGCGGCCGGTACTCCGGGCTCATCGGCGCGGTCATGGCGGTGGCCACGGTCGGCGGCCCGCTCATCGGCGGCCTGCTCGTCGACACCAGCTGGCTGGGCTGGCGCTGGTGCTTCTACGTCGGAGTGCCCTTCGCCGTCGTCGCCCTCGTACTGCTGCAGCGCACGCTGCACCTGCCGGTGACCAAGCGCCACGTCCGCATCGACTACCTGGGTGCGGCCTTCCTCACCGCCGGTGTCTCCGCGCTGCTCATCTGGGTCACCCTGGCCGGCGGCACCTTCGCCTGGGCGTCCCTCGAGACGGCGCTGTTCGTCGGCGGCGGGCTGCTGGCCGTGGTCGCGTTCGTCGTCACCGAGCTGCGCGCGGCCGAGCCGATCGTCCCGCTGCGGCTGTTCCGCGACCGGACGACGACGCTGTCGATCCTGGCCAGCATCGCGATCGGTGTGGCGATGTTCGGCTCGTCGGTCTTCCTCGGCCAGTACCTGCAGATCTCCCGCGGCTACTCGCCGACCGCGGCCGGCCTGCTGACGCTCCCGATGGTCGGCGGACTGCTGATCTCCTCGACGGTGTCGGGCATCCTCATCACCCGATCCGGGCGGTGGAAGGGCTACCTCGTCGCGGGGTCGCTGCTCGTCGTCCTCGGCTTCGCGCTGCTCGGCACGATCGACCACGAGACGGACATGGTGCTGCTCGGCGCCTTCCTGTTCGTCCTCGGTGTGGGCATCGGCATGACGATGCAGAACCTGGTGCTCGCCGTGCAGAACACCGTCGCCGCCCGCGACCTGGGTGCGGCGAGCTCGGCGGTCGCCTTCTTCCGCAGCCTCGGCGGCACCATCGGCGTCGCCGTCCTCGGCGCGGTGCTCGACTCCCGCGTCAGCGAGCTGATCACGCGGGCTCTGGCCGGCATGCCGGGTGCCGCGCAGGGTGCCGGCGGGGCGGGGCTGGCCGACCTGGCCGACGCGCCGCCGGCCGTCCGGGCGTTGATCGCGGCGGCCTACGGCGACGCGACCGGGCGCATCTTCGCCGTCTCCGCCGCGGTGGCGGTGGTCGCGGTGGTGGCCATCCTCTTCATCCGCGAGGTGGCCCTGCGGACCGAGAGCGGCGACGAGCGGCTGCGCACCGAGTCCGCTTCCTGAAAGAGGACCCCCTGCCCCCACCACTCGCAGGCTCGCGGCGGGGCCCTGCAGGGGGCCGCGGGCTACGGTGCGGCGGTGAGCGGGACGCCTCGACTGCTGGTGGTGGTCAACCGGGCCGCGGGCACGGCGGAGGACGACGCGGTCGAGGCGGCGGTGCGGACGCTGCGCGCCGGGGCCGACACCGAGGTGGTCGCGACCGGGTCGGCGGCCGAGCTGGACGCCGCGGTCGCCGCCCGCGACGGGCGCCGGATCGTGGTGCTCGGCGGGGACGGGTCGGTGCACGCCGTGGCGAGAGCACTGGACCGGGTGGGCGCCCTCGACCCGGCCGAGCCGGTCGGCATCGTCGCCCGGGGAACCGGCAACGACCTCGCGCGGACCCTGGGCCTGCCGCTGGAACCGGACGCGGGGGCGGCCGCCGTCCTCGCCGGGCGGCCCCGGCCGCTGGACCTGCTCGACGACGACGCCGGTGGCCTGGTGGTCAACGCGGTGCACGCGGGCGTCGGGGCGCGGGCCGGCGCCCAGGCCGACCGGCTGAAGGAGCAGCTCGGCGTCGTGGCCTACCCGGTGGGCGCGGCGTTGGCCGGCGTGGGCAGCCCCGGCTGGCCGCTGCGGGTGGAGGTCGACGGCCGGGTGGCGACGCACCCGTCGGAGGGGTGGGCGGCCGACGGCACCTGTGACGTGCTGATGCTCGGCGTCTGCACGGGCCGCTCCATCGGCGGCGGGACGCCGCTGGCCCCGCAGGCCGAGGCGGACGACGGACTGGCCGACGTGGTGCTCTCGATCGCGACCGGTCCGGTGGCCCGCGCCGCCTTCGCGGCGGCGCTCACGAGCGGCGAGCACGTGGACCGGCCCGACGTCCTGGTGGTGCGCGGCCGTCAGGTGTCGGTCACCGGGGGGCCGGTCGACCTCGACGCGGACGGCGAGGTCGAGGAGGGCGTCCTGGCACGGACCTGGCGGGTGCGGCGGCACGGCTGGTCGGTGCTCGTGCCGCCGCACTGAACCGAACGGCTCCCCGTGCGGGGCCAGGGCAAGCCAGGCGAGGTGATGGAACGGCCATCCTTCAGGGGCTCGCGCCGAGCTTGTGAGGCGTGAGGGGAAGAGTGGTCCTTCTACTACTCCAGGGCGGCGTCCAGGCTGATCTCGTCGACGCCGGCCAGCGCCTTGCTCACCGGGCAGCCGGCCTTGGCCGCCTGGGCGGCCTGCTCGAACCCCGCGGCGTCGAGCCCCTCGACCTCACCGCGGACGGTGATCTTTATCTTCGTGATGTGCGGGCCGCCGTCCTTCTGGCCCAGCGTGACGTCGGCGGAGACCTCCAGGGACTGGGGCGTGCCGCCGGCCTTGCCGATCTCGTTGGACAGGGCCATCGCGAAGCACGACGAGTGCGCGGCCGCGATGAGCTCCTCGGGGCTGGTCGTGCCGTCGGCCTCCTCGGCGGCGCGCTTGGGGAACGACACCTCGTAGGTGCCGACCTTCGAGCTGGACAGCTCGACCTGACCGGAGCCCTCCTGCAGGGTGCCGTTCCAGGCGGTGCGAGCGGTACGGGTGGGCATGGGTCCTCCTCCTCGGGACTGGTGTGTCGCGGGTGCGCTACCCCGGTCCGTCGTGGACAACCCGTCGTCGGGTCAGTTGGTCGTGACCCGCTCGGTGACCAGGTTCAGCTTGGTCTTGAGGTCGGCGAACTCCTCGCGGTCGAGGTCGAGCGCACAGATGATCTCCTCGGAGATCGCGCCGGCCTCGTCGCGCAGCGCCCGGCCGGCGTCGGTCAGCGCGATGGCGACCGAGCGCTCGTCCTCCACGCGGCGGTGGCGGGTGACCAGGCCGGCGGTGGTGAGCCTCTTGAGCAGCGGGGAGAGCGTGCCGCTGTCGAGGGAGAGGCGGGCGCCCAGTTGCCCGACGGTCTGGTTGTCCTCCTCCCACAGCAGCATCATCACGAGGTACTGGGGATAGGTCAGACCGATGGCGTCGAGCAGTGGCCGGTAGCGCGCGGTCATCGCCCGGGAGGCGGCGTAGAGCGCGAAGCACAACTGGTCCTCGAGGACCGCGCTCGGGGGCGGGAGACGCGTCATCCTCCAGATTCTAGGGCCCTGGTCACCGTGGGACCGGGGGTTGTGCCCTTGACGTGGCGCACACTGGTCGCGCCGGTCGCCCCCTGCCCGGGGTGGAGGGAGCGAGGTTGAGTGGAACAGACTCAACCCTTGCGTCGTTGGACACCTCGACAGCACCCGGCCGGCTCGCCCGGCCCCTCCCGAGAGGACCGTCCCCACAGACCATGCAGAGCAAGCTGACCACCCGTTCGCAGGAGGCGATCACCGCCGCCCAGCGGCTCGCGGTCGACCGCGGCCAGGCCGCGCTCGAGCCCCTGCACCTGCTCGCCGCGCTGCTCGAGCAGACCGACGGCATCGCCGGCCCGCTGCTCAAGGCCGTGGGAGCCGACGTCGCCGACGTCCGGGCCAAGACCGACGCGGCGCTGCGGCGGATGCCGAGCGTGAGCGGCGCGACCGTCCCCGCCCCCTCCCCGTCCCGGGAGCTGCTCCGCGTGCTCAACGCCGCCGGGGAGCAGGCCAGTGCGCTGGGCGACGAGTTCGTGTCCACCGAGCACCTGCTGGTGGGCCTGGCGAGCTCCGACGGCGAGGCGACGGCGGTGCTCACGAGCGCCGGCGCGACCCGGGACGCGCTGCTGGCGGCCTTCCGCACCGTGCGCGGCAACCGGAAGGTCACCACCGCCGACCCGGAGAGCACCTTCCAGGCCCTGGAGAAGTACGCCGTCGACCTCACCGAGCGGGCCCGCGAGGGCAAGATCGACCCGGTCGTGGGCCGGGACAACGAGATCCGCCGCGTGGTGCAGGTGCTCTCCCGGCGGACCAAGAACAACCCCGTCCTCATCGGTGAGCCCGGGGTCGGGAAGACCGCGATCGTGGAGGGCCTCGCCCAGCGGATCGTCGCGGGCGACGTCCCGGAGAGCCTGAAGGGCAAGCGCCTCATGGCGCTGGACCTGGCGTCGATGGTGGCCGGGGCGAAGTACCGCGGTGAGTTCGAGGAGCGGCTGAAGGCCGTCCTCCAGGAGATCACCGACGCCGAGGGCGAGGTCATCACCTTCATCGACGAGC
>DATIMX010000040.1:0-5487 GCA_035474935.1 Geodermatophilus sp.
CTGGTCCTGCTCGGCTGCGACGGGGCGCTGCGGGTCCGGCGGGGCCGGCCTGCGGGCGCGCCGGCACGCAGCATCGTCGTCCCCGCGGTGATCGTGGCCTGCACCGGTGCGCCCCTGGTGGCAGCGGGCGCGACGCTCGTCGCAGGCGCCGGCGGCGGGCTGTACTGGACGGTGCCCGCGCTGGTGGCCGGTTTCGTGGGCGCCGTGTTCAACGCGTGGGTGCTGCTGGTCGAGATCCTGCGCTGACACGTCACCGGGACACCGGCGGGCAGGACGCGTCCCGTGGAGACCACCGACCTGCTGGTGCACGGCGCCGAGCTGCTGGCCACCGTGGACGACGCCCGCCGCGAGGTCCCCGGCGGCTGGGTGGCCGTCGCCGGCGCTGTCGGACCCGGTCGCGGCGTGGCTGCGCTGCGGCCCGGTCGCGGTGCGGCACACCGTCGTCGCCGGGCGGTCCGTCGTCGAGGACGGCGTCCCGGTGCACCCGGGTCTGGAGGAACAGCCCACCGTCCACCGCCGGGTGTCCGCGCGGATGCAGGCGGCCCCGTGAGGAGGACGGGGTCCTCTTTCAGAGGGCGGCGGCGAGGGCCTCGAGGTCGTCGACCGTGGCATCCAGTTGCGGCGAGACGCGCAGCACCGGCCCGGTCATCTCGTCCGGCGCCCGCTGCGGGCCGATCGCGGTGGTGACGATGCCGTGCTCGGTGAGCAGCCGGGCCCGGGTGGTGACGACGTCGACGCCGTCCGGTGGGCGCAGCGTCGTCGTGGCGGTCGGCTCGTCGAGGGGCTCGACCACCCGCCAGCCCGCGGCACCCTCGAGCACCTCGCGGGCGGCCCGGCCCAGCGCGGCCAGCCGCTCGTGCACCCGGACCGGCCCCGCGGCCAGGTGTTCGCCCACGGCCAGGACCAGCCCGACCCGGCCGGCGACGTGCGCCTCCCCGGACTCGAAGGCCCGGAGCGGCGGGACGTCACCGGGCGGGGTCAGCAGCGGGGTCAGCTCGGCGGTGATCGCCGGCCGCACGCACAGCAGGCCCACCCCGCGCGGCCCGGCCAGCCACTTGCGCGAGGTCGAGTAGACGACGTCGGCGCCCAGGTCGGTGTCGACGTGCCCCAGCGACTGCGCCGCGTCGAGCACCAGCGGCACCCCGGCCTCGCGGCACAGCGCGGCGACCTCGGCGGCCGGCTGGACGACGCCGCGGTGACTGGCGACGTGGGTCAGGTGCACCACCCGCGGCGGATCGCCCGCCAGCAGCCGGGCCACGCCGTCGAGGTCGGCCCGTCCGAGGTCGTCGACCGGCAGGTGCTCGACGGACAGCCCCGCGGCGCGCAGCTGCGCCGCGTTGGGCGCGTACTCGCCGGGCAGGCACGCCACCCGCGCCCCGGCCGGCAACCGCCACCCGGCAAGCAGCGTGGCGAGCGCGGCCTGCGCGGACTCGACGAAGACGACATCCGCGGCGGCCATCCCGACCAGCCCGCCGATGACCGACCGACCCTGCTGCAGCAGGTCCTCGGCGGTCGCCTCGGCCACGTAGCCGCCGAGCTCGGCCTCGTGGCGGGCGTGGTGGGCGACGGCTTCCAGCACCCGGTTGCTCTGTCGGCTGCACGCCGCGCTGTCCAGGTGCCGGCCCGCCGGACGGGGCCGGGCCGAGCGCCACGCGGCGCCGAGGTCCTCGTGCACGAGGGCGGGATGGAGCGTCGTCACGTCCCCACGCTAGAAGAAGCACCCTCCTGCTCCCCTGAAGGACCCCGTCCCCCTCACCCCTCGCGCGCTCGGGGTGAGCCTCCGGACGGGGCCACATCGAGGCTCGCGGCGGGTCCGTGCAGGAGGGCCGTCAGGCCAGCCGGCCGCGGGCGACCGAGATCCCGGAGTGGAGCGGGTCGCCGTCCAGCGGCTCCACCGAGACGTCGACGACCGGGAACTCGGCCAGGTCGACACCGGGGGGCACCTCGAGGGTGACCTCGCCGCCGCCCTGGACCACCCCGAGGGAGTACATGTCCTGGACCGCCTCGTCGATCAGCCACACCTCGTAGAAGCCGTCGTCCGGGTCGGTGGCGGACAGGTCGAGTTCGAGCACCCGGGAGCCGTCCGGCCGCTCCACCACGCGGGCCTGACCCGAGGCGTCGCTGTCGTCGAGCGGGTCCAGCGCGGCCGCGGCCACGGCGACGCCGTCGTCGTCCCCCGTGCCGAGGGCGACCGCGCCCGCGCCGATGCCGACCCCCACGACCAGCGCCGCCGCGGCGGCCAGCAGCAGGCGCGACCACTGCGGCCGGACCACCCCCGCCGACGCGGGCGGGGCCGACCGGGGCGTCGGCGCCATCGGTCGTGCCGGTTCCGCGGGCACGGCGGTGAGCGGACGGCCGGACCTGGCGACGACCTCCGGCCGCGGGGCGGCCGAGACGCCGGTGGCGGCGGCGATGCCCGCCCACACGCCCGGCGGCGGGGGGACGGCGGCACCCGGCGCGGCCAGCTCGGGGACGGCGAGCGCGTCGACCCCGCGCTGCAGGGAGGCCACCTCGGCCCGGCACTCCGCACAGGCGTCGAGGTGGGTCGTGTCCGCCTCGGGGAGTCGCTCGCGGAGCGCGGCCAGGGCCAGCTGCTCAGGCGTGCAGTGCGGCACCGTCCACCTCCAACCGTGTCCTCAGGCGTTCGAGCGTGCGCCGTATGTGGGACTTCACCGTGCCCAGGGGCAGACCGGTCCGGTCGGCGATCTGGGTGTGCGTGAGGTCCTCGAAGAAGGCCAGCTCGATGATGCCCCGCTGCGGCTGTCCGAGTTGCTCCAGCTCGCCGAGCAGGAGCACGCGGTCGGCGACGGCGGTGTCGACCTGGGGGCCGGTGCTGTCGGCCGCGGAGCGGGCCTCGCTGACCGCGGCCTCGGCGGCGCGGCGCTGCCGGTCGCGGCGTGCCCAGGTGTCGGCGATCTTGTGCCGGCAGATGCCCACGAGCCACGCCGGCAGGGGCCCCTGCTCGGGGCGGTAGCCGGCGCGCCCGGTCCAGGCCGAGACGAAGACCTGCTGGGTGACGTCCTCGGCGTCCGGGCCGGGGCCGAAGGCGCGCACCGCCATGCCGTGCACCTGACCGGCGAAGCGCTCGTAGGCCCAGGCCAGCGCCTGCTCGTCACCGGTGGCGAACCGGCGGCCCACCTCGGCGTCGTCCGGTTCGGGGTCTCCCCCGAACGGCGGGACGGCGTCGCTGCTCACCCGCCCGACCCTAGCCGGGACGCGCTGCAGGCGGCCTCGCTGCAGGGCCGCGCCGCGGCCCCGTCCCGGGCAGGCCCCGTCCAGAGGCTCGCGGCGAGCCTGCGAGCGGTGAGGAGGACGGGGTCCTTCTCCGAGGGGCGGGGAGGACGGTGTCCTCCCGCGGTGGGGGGCGGCGAGGTCCTCGATCACGGCCACGGCTCCGCGGCGACGACGACGTTCGACTCGTAGCCGCCGCGCTCCGGGACGAACTCGCCGCCGCAGGTGACCAGCACCAGGCGCGGTGGCCCCTCGCGGGCGAACAGCCGGTCCACCGGGAGGGCCCGCTTGTCGACCTGCTCCCGGGAGACCACCCGCCAGCGGGTCGTGCCGCCCGTGGCGTCGGTGACGAGCACCTCGGTGCCCACCTCGGCCTCCCGGAGTGCAGCCAGCTCGCCCAGCCCCTGCTCGCGGTCGTCGACGTGGCCGGCGAGCACCGTCGCGCCCCCGCTGCCCGGTGCCGGCCCGAAGCGGTACCAGCCCACCCGGTCGACGTCGTCCGGGATGGCCATCTGGCCGTCGTCCCGCACGCCGACGGGGTCGACCGGCGCCTCGACGTCCAGTGCCGGCACGGCGAGGGCCACGGGGGCCGGCTGCGCCGGGGCCACGGTGGGTGCGGCGTCCCGGGTGGTGACCGGGGGGAGGGCATCCAGCGGGGCTGCCGGAGCCGGGGTGGGGAGGACCTGCTCGAGCGGCGCGCCCGCCGCCGTCGGCTCCCGGGTCAGCTGCCACGCGGCCGGTACCCCGAGCGCGACGGCCAGGCCCAGGACCGCGCCGGCGGCGGCGGGACGCACCGGTCTCTCCCGTGCCGGTCGGGTCAGGCCCGCGAACCGGCCAGCCGGCGGACGGCGACGCCGGCGACGACCAGCCCGGCCAGCGACACCGCGGCGACCGGCAGCGGCAGGCCGCCCTCGTCGACCAGGCCGGCGGAGCCGCCGGGGACGCCGGATGGCGCGGAGTGGGCGCCGGAGATCGTCTGGACGGCGAGCTCGTAGCCGGCTTCCTGCGAGCCCCACGCGTACACGACCGTCGTCGTCCCCTCGGCCAGCATGAGGTCGGCCGGGCCGATCGCGACCGTGTCCGTGCCGGCGAGCACCACGTCGGGGCTCACGGTGCCGGCGGGCACGGTGAGCGACTCCTCGTCCGGGTTGGTCAGCCCGTCGACGACCACCTGGCCGCCGGCGCGGACGTCGACGCCGGGAGCGGCCGCGACGTGCCGCACCGTCACCCGGGCCTCGCCCGCGGGCACCCCGGTGGTGTCGTTGACGAACGGTGTCAGCGCCGGCTCCCCGGCCTCGGTGAGGTGCGCGACCACGGTGGCGTTGGCCCCCGCGGGCACGGAGACGCCGTCGGCCGACAGGAGCGGGTCCCCGGAGCCGTCGGGCGCGTCGGCCGGGAACAGGGCCAGGTCGTAGTCGCCGGCCGGCAGCTCCAGCGGGTCGGTGAGGGTCCCCGGCTGGAAGTCGTCGATGAGCCGCTCGCCGTTGGCGTAGACGTCCACGGGCGTGTCCGGGACGCCGTGCAGCACCGAGACGGTCGCGGTGTGGCTGTCGGCCAGGGCCGGGGAGGCGCTGAGGACCACGAGGGTGCCGGTGGCGCCGGCGGCGAGAGCGAAGGCGGTGCGGGAGCGGCTCATCGGGGCGGGACCTTCCGTCGGTGGTGAGGTGTGCCTGACACCCCTCCTTCCGCGGATCCCGTCGTCCCGGATGCACCGACTGGTCAGCGGGTGCCCCGAGCCGTTTCGTCCCCACCTGCACCCTCTCGCGGACGATCATGGGGCGGTGGTGGGGACACGCCGGGTCGGGACGGCGTGTCGGCACCCGGACTCCATGATCATCGGGGGGGTGGACCGGCCTCAGCCGGGGACGGAGAGCGAGACGCCGAAGTCGCCGTCGGGGTCGGTCCACCACCGCGTCATCCGCAGGCCCGCTGCCGCCAGCTCGGCCTCGACCCGCTCACGGCGGAACTTCGCCGAGACCTCGGTCCGCAGCTCCTCGCCCGCGGCGAACCGGACGTCGAGGTCCAGTGCCGGGACGTGCACCACCTGGTCGGTCAGCGAGCGCAGCCGCATCTCGATCCACTCGTGCTCGGCGTCCCACACGGCGACGTGCTCGAAGGCAGCGGGGTCGAAGTCGGCGCCCAGCTCGCGGTCCAGCACCCGCAGCACGTTGCGGTTGAACTCCGCGGTGACCCCCGCGGCGTCGTCGTAGGCCCGCACCAGGCGGACCGGGTCCTTGACCAGGTCGGTGCCGAGCA
>DATIMX010000041.1:0-3654 GCA_035474935.1 Geodermatophilus sp.
GGCATCGGCGGCGTGCTGCTGCCGGGCGCGAGCGCGATGGCTGCCACGCCCGAACAGAGCGTCGCCGTCGCGGCGTCGGCGTCCGACAGCGCCAGCACGACGACCGAGGCATCGTCCGCGCAGCCGGACACCACCTGCTACGAGGAGTGGTACGTGGACGCCTATGGCAACTGGTACTACGCCTGGGTCTGCTGGTGATGGGGCTCCCGGCCGTGGCCGCGCCGGTGGCGTAGCCCCTGGCCGGCGCGGCCGGCCCGGGGACGGCTGCGACCCAGGGACGACCGGAAGGGTGCACCCCGGTGCTCATGCTCTGCGTGCGTCGCACGCAGAGCACGAGCACCGGCGGGTCGGCAGCCGCAGCGGTCCGGCAGCCCTCCTCAGCGGGAGCGGCCCTCCCGGCGCCACTCCTGCGGCGGGACGCCGTGCGCGGCGCGGAACCGCCGGATCAGGTAGCCCGCATCGGCGTAGCCCACCCGGCCGGCCACCGCCTGCACCGTCAGGTCGGTCTCGGCGAGCAGCCGCCGGGCCTCGGCGAGCCGCCGCTCCGTGATCCACTGCTGCACCGTCCGCCCCGTGCGCCGGCCGACCACCGTCGTCAGGTGTCCGGCCGACAGTCCCACCGCGTCGGCCACCTCGCGCAACGAGATCGGCTCGGCGTACCGCCGCTCGATGACGTCGAAGACCGCGGCCAGCAGCGGGTCGTCGCGCAGCCGCAGGGAGCCCGGGACGTCGGCCGCCAGCCGGGCCAGCTCCACGAGCACCAGGGTCAGCCGGGCCAGCGCGGCCTCGGCGTACCCCTCCCGCTGCTCCTCCAGCTCGCGGTCGAGCTCGGCGAACCGTCGTGACCACGCGGGCCGGTCCGCCTCGGGCACCGACAGCCGCTGGACACCACCGGCCCGGTGGCCGACGAACGGGAACAGCAGCGGGTGGGCCCGCCAGGACCCGAACGAGCCCGGGCTGCGCCGCTCCACCGCGTCGGGCGGGAAGAGGGCCGACCACACCACCGCCTCGGCGGCGTCCCCGCTCCACTCCGGGGTCACCACCTCCCCCGGTGCGACGACGAGGAGGTCCCCTGTCGTGACCTCCCACCACCGGCCGTCCAGGCACAGCCGCCCGGTGCCCCGCTCGACCAGGCTCAGCACGAGGAAGTCGTGCGCGTGCGCCCCGTGCAGCCGACCATCGACGGGCCCCTGGGTCCCGTCGTGGCGGGTGACGGTCACCGGTGGCCGCCCCGCGACCCGCTCGTACCCGTAGACCGGCGCACCGTCGACCCGGCGCCCGGACAGCGGCCGGCCGACGGGTCGCCGAGCTCCCGAAGATGGTCCCATCCCGACCGATGTCCCGCCCTTGTCCTCGCAGCTGTGGCCGTCGAGAGTAGCGGGAAGGACCAGAGGATCGTCCAGGACGGAGGGGGTCGGCATGGGTGGCACGACCGGCAGCACGGGCACGCGGACGGCGGTGACCGGCGGCGAGCGCAGCTTCCTCCCCGGGATGAGGCACGAGTGGCTGCTGCCCCTCTACGACCCGCTGAACCGGCTGCTCGGCGTCCGGCAGATCCGCCGGCGGCTGCTCGACCAGGCCGGCCTCCAGCCCGGCCAGCGCGTCCTGGAGATCGGCTGCGGCACCGGCGACCTGCTGCTCGCGGCGAAGCGGGCCCAGCCCGCGGCGGCCGTCGTCGGACTCGACCCCGACCTCGCCGCACTGGCCCGCGCCCACCGCAAGGCCCGCCGCCGCGGACTGGCCGTCCAGCTCGACCGTGGCTACGCCGACGAGCTGCCCTACGCCGACGACAGCGTGGACGTCGTCCTCTCCTCGTTCATGCTCCACCACGTGCCGGCCGATCAGCGGGAACCGGCGATGCGCGAGGTGCTCCGGGTGCTGCGGCCCGGGGGTGCGCTGCACCTGGTGGACGTCGGCGGGGAGGACGGCGCGGCCCACGGCCGGGGGCACCGCCACCGGCTGACCGGGGAGCACGCCGTCGACGACGTCCCGGGCCTGCTCCGCCGGGCCGGCTTCGCCGAGGTCGTGCAGACCCGCTCCGACGTCCACCGCTGGATCGGCCGGTACACCTCCTACCGCGCGACCGCCTGAGCCCGCCGGCGCGGGACCGGCGACCACCCGGTCAGCGGCCGGCCAGCTCCACGACCGCGTCGACGAGCGCGTCGCCGTCCAGCAGCACGCGGTCGTTGTGGTCGGCGCCGGGGACCTCCACCAGCCGGTGCAGGCCGGCCGCCGCCGTGGCGACGGCGCGGCTCTGCGCCGGCGGGACGATCGAGTCGGCTCCCCCCAGCACCACCGTGGTCGGCACCCGGATCGTCGCCACCCGCTCCGCCACCGGGTACCGGTCACGCAGCAGCGCGCGGACCGGCAGGAACGGGTAGTGCGCGGCGCCCACGGCGGCGAGGTCGACGAACGGCGAGCGCAGCACCAGCCCGGCCGGTGGGTGCTCGGTCGCCAGCTCGGTGACGACGGCGGCGCCCAGGCTCTCGCCGAGGTAGAGCAACCGGTCCGGCGGCACCCCGGCCTCCTCCAGCAGGTGGGCGCGGGCGGCGCGCACGTCCCGCGCCAGCCCCTCCTCGCTGGGACTGCCGGGGTTGCCGCCGTAGCCGCGGTAGTCGAAGAGCAGCACGGCCAGCCCCCGGCCGGCCAGCGCCGCGGCCAGCGGCGCCCGCAGCCCGCGGTGCCCGCCGTTGCCGTTGGCCACCAGCACGGCGGGTGCCTCCGCGTCGCGGCCGGGCAGGAACCAGGCCCCGAGCCGCAGCCCGTCGGAGGTCTGCAGGACGACGTCCCTCGCACCGGGCAGCACCGCGCCCGCCGCGGGCACCGGGCCGGCGTCGGGGAAGTAGACGAGCCGCCGCTGCAGCCCCCACAGCAGACCGGTCAGCACGGCCAGGACGACGGCGACGACGAGCCCCGCGCGGACCAGGCGCCGCACCGGGCCCCGCGCGGCCACCTCACCTGCGGCCGGGCAGCACCGCGTCGACCAGGTGCGGACCCGGGGCGGCCAGCGCCGCGCGCAGCTGCTCGGCGAGCTCCTCGGCGGTCGTGGCCCGGGTCGCGGGCACACCCATGCCGGTGGCCAGCGCGACGAAGTCCAGCGACGGCCCGCCCAGGTGCAGCAGCTCGCCGGCGCGCTTGCCGTCCTCGGCCGCTCCCACCCGCGACAGCTCGTGCTCCAGGATCGCGTAGGAGCCGTTGTCGCAGACGACGACGGTGACGTCGAGCTGCTCGCGCGCCATCGTCCACAGCGCCTGGATCGTGTACATCGCGCTGCCGTCGGCCTGCAGCGCGAGCACCGGCCGGTCCGGGCAGGCCACCGCGGCGCCCACGGCCATGGGCAGCCCGTCGCCGATCGCGCCGCCGGTCAGCGCCAGCCAGTCGTGCCGCGGCGCCCCGGCGGTCAGCTCGGCCAGCCCGACGCCGGAGGTCAGCACCTCGTCGACCACGACCGCCCACTCCGGCAGCAGCGCCCCGACGACGGCCGACATCGCCCGCGGGGTCAGCTGGCCGGTCGGCAGCTCGGGCCGCGAGGCCTCCAACACCTCGGCTCGCGCTTCCGGTGCGGCGACCTCGGCCAGCGCCCGCACCGCCGCGACGCCGTCCTCACCGGGCACGGACAGCACGTGCACCGTGCAGTCCGCGGGCACCGGCGTC
>DATIMX010000042.1:0-4857 GCA_035474935.1 Geodermatophilus sp.
TGTCGTAGGTCATCGCGCGCATCCGGGCGTCGAGCGGCTCGCGGGCGGACTCCGGGCGGTGCCACAGGACGTCGGCGTAGAAGTCCCGCCAGCACAGCTCGTTGCGGAAGCTGTCGGCGGAGTCGGTGTCGAGGTCGTCGAGGTCGGCCAGCAGCGTGCGCGGGTGCACGCAGCCGTACTTCAGGTAAGCCGACAGGCGGCTGGTGCCGTCGGTGCCCGGGGTGTTGCGGGTGGTCCTGTAGCCCTCCAGCCGCTCGGCGCGGAAGGTCCGCCAGGCGTCGGAGGCGGCGGCCTCACCGGCCGGGGGCAGCCGGACGCCGTCCAGCTCGGGCACCTCGGGCGGGTCCTCGGAGCGGACGCCGCTGGTCCACGTCACCGTGTCCGGGCGCGGCGCCGGGGCCCGCCAGCCGTGCTCGCGCCAGGCGCGGGAGAAGGGCGAGAAGACGCGGAACGGCGTCCCGTCGGACTTGGTGACCCGGCCCGGCGTCACCGCGTACGACGAGCCGGTGCGCACGAGCGGGACGTCGCCGAGGGCCCGCTCGACCGCAGCGTCGCGCTGCCGGCCGTAGACGCCGGTGTCGGCCGAGACGTGCACGCTGACCGCATCCACCTCGCGGGCCAGGTCGGGCACGACCCGCGCCGGGTCGCCGGAGCGCAGCACCAGCGCGCCGTCCACCTGCTCGGCCAGGTCGGCGAGGCAGTCCAGGAGGAATTGCCGCCGCGGCAGCCCGGAGGGTCCCCACAGCCGCGGGTCGAAGACGAACAGCGGCAGCACGGCGCCGTCGGCCCCGGCCGCCTCGCGGGCGTCGAGCAGGGCCGGGTGGTCGGCCAGCCGCAGGTCGCGGCGGAACCAGAGCAGCGCGGTGGACACCCCGGCGAGCGTAGGCAGCTCCGGGCGGACCCGCAGGTCAGCGGTCGGCGGTCTCCAGGCCGAAGTGCGGCCGGTCGTCCTCGGCGACCAGGTCGAGCTCCTCGGGGTGCTGCTGGATGTAGTGGCGCACGAACGAGCAGTAGGGCAGCACGGTCAGCCCGCGTTCGCGGGCGGCGGCGAGCACGCCGGCGACGAGCGCCGAGCCGAGGCCGCGGCCGCCGACGGACGGGTCGACCTCGGTGTGCGGCAGCGTCATCGTGCCGTTCTCGACGTGGTAGCTGGCCAGACCGACGACCCGGTCACCGAGCCGGACCTCGAACCGTCCCCGATCTGGGACGTCGACCACGCTCGTCTCCATGCTGGGCCTCCCCCTCCGCTGGCCTCCGGCGCCGTTGCCGGGACTCGACATGCGTCCAGAGACGGTAACGCCTCGGAACCCCAGGGAGTGCCGCCCCGCCGGGAACGTGTCGCCCTCGTGGGGGACACGCCGCGGCTGGGTAGGGCGCCTGCATGCCCCTGCACTTCCGCCTGACCAAGCGCCTCGGACCGCTCCGCCTGGACCTCAGCCGCCGCGGGATCTCACCCAGCCTGCACGCCGGCCCGGTGGGCTACAGCCCCCGCGGACGCCGCTGGTCGGTACGCCTGCCCGGGCCGTTCCGGTACGTGTTCTCGCGGCGCCGCTGACGCTCAGGGCCGTGGATTCGTCCGCGTCCAGCCGCGCTCGTCCCGCCGTCCGCCGAGTGCGGCCCGGCAGCGCCGGCAGACGTCCTGCACCTCCTCGGCGTGGCGGCCGGACTCCGGTTGGACGTCGGCCCAGCTGACGTGGGGGAACCGGGCCAGGTGCGACCTGCTCAGTGACAGGCCGCAGACCGTCTCGTTGCGCCCGCGCTCCCACGCGTGGACCTCACCGGAGGGGTAGCGGATGCCGTCGTCGGGGTCGACCCACTGGCCGGCGGCCGCGACCGCCGCGTTGCGGAGTGCCATGGACGTCCCGGTACCCGCGGAGGCCGGGTGTGCTCAGGTCCAGGTCTGCGCCGCGGCGGTCCAGCGGTCGGCGGACGACGGGACGGCGGTCCCCGGCGCCTGCTTGGCGAACTCGTCGGGGGGTGGGCGACAGCCGCCGGGACAGTCCACTGCCACGGGCACCCCGTCGCGCCAGCCCACGGCCGCACTCCGGCCACAGGTCGGGCAGGTCTCCCAGGTGAGGCGCTCACCGGTGCTCATGCCGCTCCCCTCCGGGCCACGGACTCTCACGGCCGGGACCGGGGACCGGTGGCCTCGGCCGACCGGCGGTTCCCCTGACGTGACGGTCAGTACCCACGCCGCAGCGGGACAACCCAGGTGAGGTCGGGTGCTGACCGTTGTCCTGACCCCGCAGCGGCACGCCGGCTCGCTCGCCCTGACTCCTCACCCGACTCCGTGGGACGTCTCACCCATCCACGCGCTGCTCAGTGCACGGTGTCGGGACGGGCGGGGCGGCGGGCATCTCGACCGGTCGTGCTCGACTGCCTACCACCAGGGCCGCTCGCAGCCCCTCGTCCGCTGGGTGCGCGGCGCGTGAGCGCCGCCGCGGCGAGGGATCCCGCCGCTACCATCATCCGGCGGCCGCCGTTCGGCGGAGGGGGTGGCGATGACGTCGGCACCGGGCACCCGGACGGACCGTGAGCTGTTGCGCTCCAGCGGGGCGCTGCTACTCGGCGGGTTCCTCTTCAGCACCGTGGTCACCGTGCTGTTCCACCCGGGTGGGAACGAGGACGTGCACGAGGACATCTTCGCCAGGTACGCAGCGAGCGGCGCGTGGGAGTGGGTCCACTTCGCCCAGTTCATCGGCGTGCTGGCCGCCCTCGGCGGGCTGGTCGTCCTGCACCAGGTGCTGCGCCCCCGGGCGCCACGGCTGTCGGCGTTCGCCGCCGGGACCACAGTGGCCACCGCCGCGGTGTGGGCCGCGCTGCAGGCCGTCGATGGGGTGACGCTGAAGCAGGCCGTGGACGCCTGGGTCGCCGCCGACGGACCCGAGCGGGCCGTCCGGCTGGGCGACGCCGAGGTGGTGCGCTGGACCGAGTGGGGCCTGCAGAGCTACTTCCGCGTGACGCTGGGCGTGGCCCTGCTGTTGTTCGGCGTGACGATCCTGACCACCCGCGCCCTGGCCGCCTGGACCGGCTGGGTGGCCGTGCTGGCCGGGCTCGTCTCGGTCGCCGTCGGGGTCGACGTGGCGTACAGCGGCCTGGAGAGCAGTTTCCAAGAGATCGCTGTGCCAGGTTTCCAGGTGGTGATGCTGGCCCTCGCGGTCGGAGTCCTGGTCTCCGCCCGCGGGGAACGCGAGCCCACTGTCGCCTGACCGCCCGTGCGGCCGGGTGCGCCGGCGAGGATCGCCCTCGGCGGTGCCCCCGGCAGGATTCGAACCTGCGACACCCGGTTTAGGAATGCGTTCAGAGGGTGATTGGACGCTTTCGGCGGTCGATGAACATTGCGGTTAAGCTGCGGTTATACCGTCTGCGCTTTACGGTCCTCGAAGGCCTCAACTGGACGTCCTGCGGACTGGATGCGGACCGAGTGCGGCCATCGGCACCAGACCGGATGACAGGAGCCGCTGCTTCCCACCAGGGAGTGTGCCGGCTGCAGCGGGTCGCCAGAAGGGCGCTTCGCTTCCCTGCAGGATGGGCCTACGGCCCACCCTTCCCCCGACCGGTGCAGCCGGACGGAAGCCGGTTGTGGGAAGCGACCAGACGTGTGGACGAGCCCTGCCGCACGAACACGCGCTGTGGCAGGTGTCTGCCCTTTCGGCTCGGCCGCGACCTGACCCCGTTGCCCGCCAAGACCAAGTCCGAGCGACACGGCAAGTCCTCGAGCAACGGGTCGGAGAAAGAACAAGTCATCGGTCCTCCCCGCCTCTTGCCACCTGACCGGCCCAGCGTGCAGCTACTGCACCGTGCTCCCGGTCGCCGAGGAGACCGTGCTGTTCATGTCCGGCTTGCTTGCCGCCGAGCGGCGCGACGCGCCGCACCCGCCCCCGGCGCCGGGCTGCTACCGGCAGGCGGGTTAGAACAGCGCGTGAGCGCCGGCCCTGCTGCGGGGGCCGCCGGGACGGTAGGCACGCAGGCGCGGGTCGCTGTGGTCGACGCTCCGCGACCGACGACCGGGCACCAGCGCGGTGCTGGATTGCTCGAAGACCTCCGTCCGGAGCCTCGTGTCAGTCATCGCTGCTCGCCCACCGAGCGCCACCCGGGCCACCTCGGCGTCCGCCCATCCCGTCTCGTCGCCGAGCCGGCGCAGCACCCGACGACCGGCACGGGTCGGCGCAGGTGGTCGGAGGCTGCGCAGAAACAAGGCGCCGACCCGGCCGATCAATCCGGCGCTCCGGAGTCGGCGCCCGACGGCCAGCAGCCGGTCGTCGTCGGTCAGCCGCCATCGAATGGTGTCGACCGAGCGGTGTCCGGTCGGGCCCACCGCATCGAGGACGGCGGCCTCGACGGGGTGGCGTCGGGTGAGGTCGGCGGTGGCGAGCTGGCCGGGCGAGTGGATGCGCAGCTTGCCAGCCCGCACCAGGGCGACGAGCGCGGTATCGACCACGCGGGCGGGGCCGCCGGCGAGGTAGGCCACGTCGTAGAGGTCGAGATCGTGGGCTCCTGCTGCGGAACCCGTCATGGCCGGCTGCCCTTCAGCGGGAGTGGTGCGGTCGGCCACACCGTCCCACGCCCGACCGGACAGCGGAACCCGGCCGGTGGACCCTCGTCAGGGTGCCCGCGTGGCAGCCCCCCGGCCGCCCCGGTTCGACGCCGCCGCCGAGGAGGTCGCCCTCACCGCGGCCGCCGACTGGGAGGCACTGGCCGCCGTGGCCCGCCCCTGCGTGGCCTGCCCCGAGCTGGCCGCTACCCGGCAGCACGTCGTGGTGGGCGACGTCCCGACCGGCGGGCGCCCGCAGTTTGTGAACACGTCCGCACTACATGATTACCGACCAGCCCCAGCCGCTACTGGGAATGGCTTGT
>DATIMX010000043.1:0-5196 GCA_035474935.1 Geodermatophilus sp.
CCAGCCGGGCGCGGGCGCGGTCGCGCCGGGTGTGCCGGTCGGCCAGCGCCCGGGCGGCGGCCAGTTCGGCGTCGACGCGGGCGCTCTCCCCGGCGGCGGCCGCGGCGCCGGCCTCGGCGTCGGTGAGCCGCGCGGCGGCGCGGGCCCGCACGCTGCGCACCCAGGCCCCCACCGAGGCGCCGGGCCGCGCGCCGACCAGCTCGGGCGCGAGCTCCTCGGGCACCTCGGCGTCGGCGATCTGCGCGACCCGGTGCAGCAGGGTGCTGATCCGGTGCCGGTCGGCGCGCAGCGACTCCTCCGCGGCGCGCCGCTCGCCGGCCAGCCAGTCCTCGGCGCGGGCGAAGCGGCCCACGTCGAAGAGGGTGCGCAGCAACCGGGCGCGGTCCTCCGGCTCGGCGCGCAGGAAGCGGGCGAAGTCGCCCTGCGGCAGCAGCACCACCTGGCAGAACTGCTCGGCGGACAGGCCCAGCCGCACCCGCAGGTACTCCGAGCCCTCGTCGATGCGGGTGCTCACCGGCTGCCAGGTGGCGCCGTCCCACCGCTGCACGGTGAGCCTGGCCTGCTCGGTGGTCTCGCCGGCGCCGCGCTTCTTCGGCCGGGTCTGCTCCGGCCGGCGGACGACCAGCAGCCGCTCGCCGGCGAGGGTGAGCTCGCAGGAGACCTCGGTGCGGGTAGCGGCGTCGGCGTGGTCGCTGCGCAGCCGCTTCTCCTCGCCGCGCGCGCCCGGCACGGTGCCGTAGAGGGCGTAGACGACGGCGTCGAGCAGCGTCGTCTTGCCCGCGCCGGTGGGGCCCCACAGCAGGAAGAGCCCGTCGCGGGCGACGGCGTCGACGTCGACGGTCTCGGTGCCGGCGAAGGGCCCGAACGCGGTGATCGACAGCGAGTGCAGCCTCACCGGGCGAGCTCCTCGCGGGCCGCCGCGCCCAGGGCCCGGACCAGCAGCTCGCGTTCGGCGTCGCTCATCCCGACGCCGTCGCGGACGTGGATGACGAACTCCCCGGCGACCTCCAGGTCACTGCGGCCGCGCAGCCGTTCCTGGTAGCTGCGCCCGTCTCCCCCGCCGGCGCTGCCGGTCCACTCCAGGTGCACGCAGTGCGGGAAGCGGGTCTGCAGCTGCCGCATCGGGTCCGAGGGGCGGACCTCGTCGGTCAGCCGGGCGGAGACGAAGTGCTCCTCGACCGCGGTGTGGGCCGGGTCGGCGAGCAACTCGTCGAGGGTGCCGGTGAGCACGGTCAGCGGACGCGGGGTGGGCAGGGCCAGCGCGCGCACGCCGGCCAGCCCGGTGGCGTCCAGGTCGACCAGCCACACCTGCTTCTCCTGCCCGGCCTCGCCGAAGGAGTACGCCAGCGGCGACCCGCTGTAGCGCAGCCGCTCGGTGAGCGTCTGCGGGCGGTGCAGGTGGCCCAGCGCCACGTAGTCGACGCCGTCGAAGACCGCGGCCGGCACCAGGTCCACGCCGCCGACGCAGATGTCGCGCTCGCTGTCGCTGGGCACCCCGCCGCCGACGAAGGCGTGCGCCAGCACGACCGACCGGGCGCCGGGGCGCAGGAACAGGTCGCGGCGGACCCGCTCCATCGCCTCGGCCAGCACCGCCTCGTGCGAGCGGGCGCCCGGGACCCCGAGCTCGTGCCGGGCGATCTCCGGCTCCAGGTAGGGCAGCCCGTAGACGGCCACCTCGCCGTGCTCGTCGCGCAGCAGCACCGGCTCGTCGAGCCCGGCGGTGGTGGCGCGCACGTGCAGCCCGGCGGCCGAGAGCAGACCGGAGAAGGTGCCCAGACGGCGCGCGGAGTCGTGGTTGCCCGGCGTCAGGACGACGGCCGCCCCGGCCCGCAGCAGCCGCCCGATCACCCGGTCGAGCACGCCGGTCGCATCCGCCGAGGGCACCGCGCGGTCGTACACGTCACCGGCGACGACCACGACGTCGACCGCCTCGGCGCCCACGACGTCGGCCAGGCCGGAGAGCACCTCCTCCTGCTCACGCAGCAGGTCGGCGCCGTGCAGGGAGCGGCCGATGTGCCAGTCGGAGGTGTGCAGCAGCCGCATGGGCGCAGAAGGTAGGGCGGGGTGCTGACAGAAGTGCCCAGCCACGCCGTGACGGGCCCGTCACACCCGGCTCAGAGGCGGGTGGTGCGGTGTCCGGCGGTCCAGCCTGCGGGGGTCCAGCCGTCGTCGTCCCACCCGTCGCGCGGCGGCGGCACACCGGCGCCGCCGCGCCGGTCGGCGTCCTCCTCCACCAGCGCGACGAGCAGCTGCTGGACGCCGTCGCTGTCGGGCACCCGCTCGAGCACGGTGGTCCCGCCCTCCCCCAGGGTCTCGATGGTCAGCGTCCCCGAGCGGACCAGCCGCTGGCCCAGCGTCTGCCGGTAGGAGACGTCGGCGATCCGGGACAGCACGATGTCGCGGCCCCGGCGGGCGAGGACGCCCTCGCGCAGCAGCAGCCGGTGGGTCGTGACGACGTAGTGGGTGGTGCGCCAGCGCAGCACCGGCCGCACGACGGCGACGACGAGGACGCCCAGCGCGAGCCCGGCGAGCACCGCCCGCGCCATGCCCTGGGAGGCCCCGGCGGGCACCAGCGCCGCCCCGAACGAGGTGCCGCCCACCACGAGCAGCAGGACGAGAACCGGACGGACGAGGGTCAGCCAGTGCGGGTGCAGGTGCCGGACGACCTCTTCGTCCTCGGCGAGCAGCTTGTCCGGATAGGGCACGCGGACAGGATGACCCGTGCCGGACGCCGTCAGACGGTCCCCGACGGGACCTCGGGGCGTGTCCGTCCCACGGGCACCACGGGTCCCACGGCGTCGTCCCGGTGCTCGGGGCGCGGGGCCGGGGACACCTCGGGCGTCCGCAGGCGGCGCGGGGCGCCGATCGTCGGGAGCGCACGCAGCGTCTCGTCGGCGGCCTCGTGCCGTGCCGGCGTCCGCACCGGACGCCGGGGTCCGGCCAGGTCCCGCAGCCGGCGGCGGGCCGGCTCCTCGACGAAGCGGTACAGCAGGTGTGCCGCGAGGACGGCGACGAACAGCAGTTGCGTCAGCAGCAGCGTGCCGAGAGCCGTGCCGTTGGCGAACGCGGGGACGTGGTCCATGACCGTGCGCCCGACCTCGAACAGGCACATGTGGACGAGGTAGAGGGCGTAGGAGATCCGGCCGCCGTGGACCATGGCCGGCCGGGAGAGGAAGGCCGCCGGCCCGGTGGTGGAGAGGGCCAGCGCACCGACCAGCACGGGGATGAACACCACCAGGACCCCGTAGTAGTCGGCGGTCGGGACGCCCTGCCCGCGCCACGTCGCCCACACGACCACCAGCGCGGCGTCGACCAGGCACCCCCAGACGACCACCGTCGCGACCCGCTCCGCGTGCGCCGTCCGCGGGATGCGCCGGACGGCCAGGCAGGTGAGCACGCCGGCGAGGAAGCCGCCGGCGATGCGGCCGAGTCCCATCCAGTCGTGGCTGGGGGTGCCCGTCCGGTAGCAGAGGTAGGCGAAGGGCACCATCGCCAGCACGGCGAGCACCCCGGTGACGGCGGCCGGGAGGTGCCGGCAGCGCCACGCGACGAGGACCAGGAGGGGGAACGCGACGTAGGCGAGCCACTCGGCGCTGATCGACCAGCCGGGGCCGACGTACGTCGTCCCGAAGATGCTCGGTCCGTGCCAGATCTGCACCATGAGCAGCTGGTCGAGGAGGTTCAGCGGGTCGAGCGGGGGCTGGACCCGCTGGTAGGCGATCACCCCGTCGGGGAGGAACACGGACTTCGCGACCAACCACAGCCAGAAGGCGCACGTGATGAGCGCGTACAGGGGCCAGACGCGGGCGATGCGGGCCCACAGGAACCGGCCGACCGCACCCACGTCCAGCCGCCTGCCCAGGGAGTCGGCGTAGGTGTACGTGAGGACGAAGCCGCTCAGCACGAAGAAGAGGTCGACGCCGAGCCAGCCGGGAGCGATGACCGGCCGGAAGGACTCGTAGAAGCCGACGAAGGCGGCGTCGTCCCGCCAGGGGAAGTGGTAGACGACCACCCAGACCGCAGCCACGATCCGCAGACCCGTCAACGAGCGGATCTCACCGCCCGGAACGGAGGTCGTCGCCGCGCCAGCGACCGAGGGTGCACCCATGAGCACCGACCGTAGCCGCGACCGCCCTGGCGCCTGGCCTCGGCGCCGCCGGGGCGGACCCACCCGTCACATGCGACCACGCAGATGCCTCACGTCACCGCTCGCGAGCTCGACCGTCCCCTGCGGCGTCCGGACGACGAGCCGGCCGTCCCAGTCGACCGACTCCGCGACCCCCTCGAGCGTGGAGCCATCGGGGAGGGTGACGACGACGCCCGCGCCGACCGTCGAGCACCACGCCAGGTAGTCGCGGGCCAGCCCGCTGGAGACCGGGTCGCCGAGTGCCCCCGCCCAGGCGAGGTAGCGGTGCTCGAAGGTGCGCAGGAACTGCAGCAGCACCGCCGCGCGGTCGACCGGCCGCCCCGCCTCGAGTGCGAGGGAGGTGGCGGTGTCGGGGAGCTCGTCGGCCCGGGTGGAGACGTTGAGGCCGACGCCCACGACGACCGCCCCGCTGCCGACCTCGGCGAGGATGCCGGCCAGCTTCGCGCCGCCGGCGGCGAGCAGGTCGTTGGGCCACTTCAGCGAGGCGCGCACGCCCGGCACCTCGCCCACCGCCTCGGCCAGGACCACGCCGGTGAGCAGCGGCAGCCATCCGCGGCGCGCGCCCGGGACGTCGGGGCGCAGCAGGAAGGAGACGGTGACGCCCGCGCCCGGCGGGGAGGTCCAGACCCGGTCCAGCCGTCCCCGGCCGGTCACCTGGTGCTCGGCCGCGAGGACCGTCCCCTCGGGCGCGTCCTCGGCCGCGGCCGCGAGGAGAGCGGCGTTCGTCGAGCCGATCTCGGGTACCACCTCCAGCGAGCGCCACAGGGCGCTCCCGGTGGTCAGCGCAGCTGCCAGCGACCGGCCGTCGAGCGGGGCCCGGGAGGGGTCGGAGGAGGCGGACGGCAGCGTCTCGGGCACTCTTCTACGCTACGGAACCCGTGAGCGAGGGAGCTCACTGCCGGGCACGGCAGCGCGTGCACGCGCCGACGAGTCCCGGCGAGGAGAGATGCGTGAGCGAGCTTGCGAGCTCACGGATGGACGCAGCAGCGCGGCGCGAACGCGCCGACGAGCGCAGCGAGGAGAGCACGTGAGCGCGGCTGAACTGGAGA
>DATIMX010000044.1:0-11070 GCA_035474935.1 Geodermatophilus sp.
GCAGCTGGGCCGGGCCACGGCGAAGGTGCACTGCGTCGGGGACGCCGACAGCGACCACACCCTGGTGCCGTTCCAGACCGAGGAGGCGATCACCGAGATGGTCGGCGGCCGGCGGGAGGAGTTCGTCGACGACCTGGTCGATTTCGCGCACTCCTACGCCCGCCGCACGCAGGAGGACCACCGGCTGTTCGTCGACGCGTTCCGCGCGGGGCGGATCCCGGGGATCAGCTCGAGCGGTTGACGGACCCTCCTGCTCCCCACCCCTCGCAGGCTCGGGGCGGGCCCCTGCAGGAGGGCCGCCTCACAGTCAGCGGGCCCGACGGCCTCGCCGGGTGCGCAGGTAGTCGGCGACGACGTACTCGCCGAGCCGCTCGCTGTCGGGGGTGAACACCCGCCCGCCGGCCCGCTGGGTGATGTCGTGGACGAAGTGCACCAGCCCGGGCTCCGGATCGAGGGCGAAGACGTTCATCACCGCTCCGGACCGGGCCACCCGCTCCACCTCGGCGACGGTGCGGGCGATCGTCTCCGGCATCGGCGGCCAGCAGAAGAACGGCGTCCCGTCGTCCTCCAGGTGGGCGGTCGGCTCCCCGTCGGTGACCACCAGCACCACCGGCTCGGCGTCCCGGTGCCGGGCGAGGAAGCGCCGGGCCAGGATCAGCCCGTGCTGCAGGTTGGTGCCCTGCAGCGTGTCCACGCTCAGCTCGGCGAGGGTCTCCGGCCGCAGCACCTGGGCGGTGGAGGAGAAGCCGATGATCTGGATGGCGTCCTGCGGGAAGCGGGTGGTCACCAGCGAGTGCAGGGCCATCGCCGTCGACTTCGCCGCGCCCCACGTGCCACGCAGCGCCATCGAGTAGGAGAGGTCGACCAGCAGCGCGACCGCAGCCCCGGTGCGCCGCTCGGTCTCGACGACCTCGAAGTCCTCGACGGCGATGTGCACCGCGCGGTCGGCGGTCGTGCCGGGGGTGGTGGGGTGGGCCCGACGACGGGGCTCGTGGGCGGTGCGCAGGACGGCGTTGCGCACCGTGCGGACGACGTCCAGCGGCTGCTCGTCGCCGAACCGCCACTCCCGCGAGCCACCGGTCAGCTCGCCGGCCGCGCCCGCGTCGGCGACGTCGTGCTCACCGCGGCCGGTGGCGTCGAGCTTGGCGAACACCCGGCGCAGCGCGGTCGCGCCCAGCCGGCGGACGGCCTTGGGGGAGAGCTCGAGCTTCCCGTCGGAGCGGTTGAGGTAGCCCTGCCGCTCCAGCTCCCGCTCCAGCTGGCGCAGCGCACCGAGGTCGTCGACGGCGGGCCGGCCCAGCGCCCGCTCGAGCAGCTCCTCGTCCACGTCGGCCAGCGAGGCGCCCGCGTAGCCCTGGGAGAGCTGGTTGGACAGCGCCTCCAGGTCGGCCAGCTCGGCGACGGCGCTCGTGGCGTCGCCCATGCCGAGGGACTGCTCGCCGTCGGGCACCTGCCCGCGCTGCCCCCACGGCAGGTCGGGCCGGGCCTGGCGGAGCGCGTCCTGCAGGTGCGCCATCTCGCTGGCCAGCCCCATGTCCTGCATCGTCTGAGCCATCAGGTCGGCCAGCTCGGCCCGCTGCTCGGGCGAGAGGCCGGCCATCATCCGCTCCTGGGCGGCCGCCCGGCGGGCCAGCTGGTCGATCAGCTCCTCGACCGACTGCGGGTCCTCGGGGAAGAACTGCCCGTGCTTGTCCATGAACTGCTGGAACCGCTCGTCGGTGTCCTCGCCGCGGTTGTGCGCGTCGATGAGCTGCGAGAGGTCGGCGACCATGTCCTTGACCGCCTGCATGTCGCCCGCGGAGGCGTTCTCCAGCGCCTGCTTCATCGAGGCGAAGGAGCTGTCGAGCACCTCGCGGCGCAGCAGGTCCTGGATCTGCTCGTAGGCCTGGCGGGCCTCGGCGGAGCGCCAGTCGTACTCCTTGAGCGCCCGGACGGCGCCCGCGGTGTCCTCGGGCAGCGCGTCGAGCTCGGCCTCCTTGAGCCGGGCCATGTCGTCCGGGTCGGGGAACAGCTCGCGCCGCTCGGCCTCCACGGCGTGGTCGAGCAGCTCGCGGACCTCCTGCAGGGTGCCGTCCATCCGTCCCGCGTTGCGCGCCTGCCGCAGCCGCTCGCGGACCGACCGGCGCAGCTCGTCCAGCCCGCGCCGGCCGTCCATCCCGCGGCGCAGCAGCTCGCGCAGCGCCTCGCGGACGCCGCTGCCGCCGAGCACCGAGTCGCCGATCTCGTCGACCGCGCCGCCCAGGTCGTAGGGCGGGGCCAGCGGGTCGGGCCCGCCGCGCCAGCGCCCGTACCGGTAGCCCTTGCCGGGCCTCCTCACCACCTCAGGCTCCGTAGACCGTGCGTGGGCCGTCGGTGTCCTTGGCCAGCCGGCGGGTCAGGTAGAGGCCCTCGAGGGCGAACTCCACCGCGGCGGCGGCCTGCTCGGCCGACTGCTCGCCCTCCGGCACGCCGAGGCGGCCGAGCAGCTCGGCGAGCTTCGGGATCGTGCCGAGCTGACCGAGCAGGGCCGCGGCCGGCACCAGCTCGCCGGACTCGACGGTCTCCCCGCCCGTGAAGTGCTCCTGCAGGCCGGTCAGGTCCAGCCCGGCGCAGCGGGCCCGGAAGGTCTGCGCGGTCGCCTGGCGCAGCAGGTGCTCGAGCACCTCCAGCTCCCGTTCGTCGTCCGGGTCGGAGCCGGAGTCGGCGAACTCCACCTTGCCGCGGCTGGCCGGGACGATGGCCGGCAGGTCCACGACGCGGGCGACCGGCCGGGTCTCCCCGGCGACGGCGGCACGGCGGACGGCGGAGGCGGCGACGGTCTCCAGCCCGGCGATGGCGAAGCGGGCGCTGACGCCGGAGCGCTGGTCGACGTGGTTGGAGTCGCGGACCAGCCGGGTGAAGCGCGCGACGATCTCCGCCAGGTGCTCGGGGATGACGGGTGTGGCGAGCCCGGCGTCCCCCGCCCGTACGGTGCCGTCGGCTCCGACCCAGCTGGTGTGCGCCTCCTGGTGCAGCAGGCGCACCTCGTCGGTCAGCTCGATCGGGTAGTGGGTGCGCACCTCGGCGCCGAAGCGGTCCTTGAGCGGGGTGATGATCCGGCCGCGGTTGGTGTAGTCCTCGGGGTTGGCGCTGGCCACCAGCAGCAGGTCCAGCGGCAGCCGCACCCGGTACCCGCGGATCTGGATGTCGCGCTCCTCCAGCACGTTGAGCAGCGCGACCTGGATGCGCTCGGCGAGGTCGGGCAGCTCGTTGACGCTGAAGATGCCGCGGTTGGTGCGCGGTACCAGGCCGTAGTGCACCGTCTCGGGGTCGCCCAGCGTGCGGCCCTCGGCCACTTTGATCGGGTCGACGTCGCCGATGAGGTCACCGACGCTGGTGTCGGGGGTGGCCAGCTTCTCGCCGAAGCGGTCGCTGCGGTGCAGCCAGCCGACGGGGGTGGCGTCGCCGTGCTCGGCGATCTGGCGGTGCGCCCACACGCTGATCGGGGCCAGCGGGTGCTCGTTGAGCTCGCTGCCGGTGAGCACCGGCGTCCACTCGTCGAGCAGGCCGACCAGCGTGCGGATCACGCGGGTCTTGCCCTGCCCGCGCTCGCCCAGCAGGACCAGGTCGTGGCCGGCGATGAGGGCGCGCTCGACCTCGGGGACGACGGTGTCCTCGAAGCCGACGATGCCCGGCAGGGAGGGCTCGCCGGCCGCCAGGCGGGCGAGCAGGTTGGCGCGGATCTCGGCCTTGACCGGCCGGAAGGTGGCCCCGCTGTCGCGGAGCTCGCCCAGTGTCGTGGGGGCGGGGGGAGCGGAGGCGGGGGTGCCAGGGTCCGTCACCCCCGCCACGGTACGACGCAGGCGCCTCGCTGGTCACCCGTTCGGCCGCTGCCACCTGGGCGCGGTCCCTGGGAGGATCGCGGCATGGCGGCTGCGGAGGAGGCGGGCGGGACCGGACTGCTCGTCGGCGGGGCGGACGTCGACGCCGCGGCGGCGCTGCTGGAGGGGGTCGTCCGGCGCACGCCGCTGGAGCACTCGCGCGCGCTGGCCGAGCGGGTCGGCGGCCCGGTCTGGCTCAAGTGCGAGAACCTGCAGCGCACCGGCTCGTTCAAGATCCGCGGCGCCTACACCCGGCTGGCCCGGCTCACACCGGAGGAGCGGGCGCGCGGCGTCGTCGCGGCCAGCGCGGGCAACCACGCGCAGGGGGTCGCCCTGGCCGCGCAGCTGCTCGACATCCGGGCCACGGTGTTCATGCCCGAGAGCGCGCCGCTGCCCAAGGTGGCGGCCACCCGCGGCTACGGCGCCGAGGCCCGCCTGGGCGGCGCCTCGCTGACCGAGGCCCTGGCCGCGGCCGCCGACCACGCGCAGCGCACCGGCGCGGTGTTCATCCACCCGTTCGACCACCCCGACGTGATCGCCGGGCAGGGGACGGTCGGTCTGGAGGTCCTCGAGCAGTGCCCCGACGTCGCCACCGTCGTCGTCTGCACGGGGGGCGGGGGCCTGGTCTCCGGCATCGCGGCCGCGGTCCGCTCCCGCCGTCCCGACGTCCGGGTGGTCGGCGTGCAGGCCGCCGCGGCCGCCGCCTTCCCCGGGTCGCTCGCCGCCGGCCGGCCGGTGGCGCTGTCGGCGATGACGACGATGGCCGACGGCATCGCCGTCGGCGCGCCGGGGGAGCTGACCTTCGCGCACGTCCGCGAGCTGGTCGACGAGGTGCGCACGGTCAGCGAGGAGGACCTGTCGCAGGCGCTGCTGTTCTGCCTGGAGCGGGCCAAGCTCGTGGTCGAGCCGGCCGGCGTCGCCGCGGTCGCGGCCGTGCTCGCCGAGCCCGCGGCCTTCCCGCCGCCCGTGGTCGCGGTCGTCTCCGGCGGCAACATCGACCCGGTGCTGCTGCTCAAGGTCGTGCAGCACGGCATGGCCGCGGCCGGCCGCTACCTGTCGCTGCGGCTGCGGGTGCCCGACCGGCCGGGGTCCCTGGCCGCGGTGCTCGGCGAACTGGCGCAGGTCGGCGCCAACGTGCTGGAGGTCGAGCACGAGCGGACGGCGACCCGGCTCGGGCTGGGCGAGGTGGAGGTGTTCGTCGTCCTGGAGACCCGCGGGCCCGAGCACGCCGAGGAGGTGCTGGCCCGGCTGCACCGGGCCGGCTACACGGTCACCACCGGGTGAGAGAGGCCCCTCTGCCGGGGGGCGCCGGGAAAAGCGGTCGGGAAGTGTCCGCCTGGTCACATAGTTTCCCGGTCATGGACGACGCGATAGTCGTCGAGGGGCTGGTCAAGCGCTTCGGCGCCACCACGGCCCTCGACGGGGTGGACCTGACCGTGGCCGAGGGCTCGGTCCTCGGGCTGCTGGGCCCCAACGGCGCGGGCAAGACGACGGTGGTGCGGATCCTCACCACGCTGCTGCGCGCGGACGCGGGGCGGGCCGAGGTGGTCGGGCTCGACGTCGTGCGCGATGCCGACGCGGTGCGCGCCTCCATCGGGCTGACCGGTCAGTACGCCGCCGTCGACGAGTACCTCACCGGCCTGGAGAACCTGGAGATGGTCGGGCGGCTCTACCGGCTGGGGAAGCGCGAGGCGCGGGCACGGGCGGGCGAGCTGCTCGAGCGCTTCGACCTCACCGGGGCCGCCGACCGGCCGGCCAAGACCTACTCCGGGGGCATGCGCCGCCGGCTGGACATCGCGGCCTCGCTGATCGCCCGGCCGCGGGTGCTCTTCCTCGACGAGCCCACCACCGGGCTGGACCCGCGCAGCCGGCTGGGCATGTGGGAGTTCATCGCCGACCTCGCCGACGGCGGGACGACGATCCTGCTGACCACCCAGTACCTGGAGGAGGCCGACCGGCTGGCCGATCGGATGGTCGTCATCGACCGCGGCCGGGTGATCGCCCGCGGGACCGCCGACGAGCTGAAGGCGCAGGTGGGTGGCCAGCGGCTGGAGTTCACCGTGACGACGGCCGCCGTCCTGCCCGACATCGTGGCGCGGCTGCGCGGGCTGGCCGTCGACGAGCCGCACGTCGACGAGCAGGCGCGCCGGCTCAGCCTGCCGGTGTCCGGCGGGGCGGAGGTGCTGGCCGAGGCCCTGCAGCGGCTCGACGGCCACACCGCGGAGATCTTCGACGTCGGTCTGCGCCGTCCCGACCTCGACGACGTCTTCCTCGCCCTCACCGGGCACGCGGCGGAGGAGACCGCCACCGACGACCAGCAGGCGGAGCCGGCCGTGACCGGGGGGATGGCATGAGCAGTCTCGCGACGACGCTGTCGGACAGCGTGGTCATCACCAAGCGCAACCTGATCAAGGTCAAGCGGGTGCCGGACCTGATCGTGTTCGCGACGCTCTCACCGATCATGTTCGTGGTGCTGTTCCGCTATGTGTTCGGCGGCGCGATCGGCGGGTTGCCGCCGGGCATCAGCTACGCCGAGTTCCTGCTCCCGGGGATCTTCGCCCAGACGGTCGTCTTCGGGAGCACCATCACCGGCGCCAGCATCGCCGACGACCTGCAGAAGGGACTGATCGACCGGTTCCGCTCCCTGCCCATGTCCCGCTCGGCCGTGCTCGTCGGGCGGACGGTCGCCGATGCCGGGCTCAACGTCATCTCGATCGCCGTCATGGCCCTGACCGGCCTGGTCGTGGGCTGGCGGATCAACTCCTCGCTCGGGGAGGCGCTCGCCGGTTTTCTCGTGCTGCTGGTCTTCGCCTACGCGATCTCGTGGTTGATGGCGGTGGTCGGGCTGCTGGTCCGTACGCCGGAGGTGGTCAACAACGCCAGCTTCATCGTCATCTTCCCGCTGACGTTCATCGCCAACACCTTCGTGCCGCT
This sequence comes from Geodermatophilus sp., assembly GCA_035474935.1. Lineage (GTDB taxonomy): Bacteria > Actinomycetota > Actinomycetes > Mycobacteriales > Geodermatophilaceae > Geodermatophilus. The sequence continues at coordinate 6,774 of DATIMX010000044.1, forward strand.
GGAGACCTTCCCCCCTGTGCTCAGGGTCTTCGCCGAGTGGAACCCCGTCTCGACGGTCACCCTGGCGTCGCGGGAGCTGTTCGGCAACGTGCCTCCGGGCACCCCGGTGCCCGACGCCTGGTCGTTGCAGAACCCGGTCCTCTACACGCTGATCTGGACGGCGGTCATCCTGGCCGTCTTCGTGCCGCTCTCGGTGCGGCTCTACCAGCGCACCGCGACGAGGTGATCCACCGGACGCGGGTGGCCCGGGACCGGACCGGTTGTGGGCCACCCGCGTCCGGCGCCCTGTCGTGACAATGGGCGGCGATGAGTGCCATGCCTGTTCCCGCGCCTGTTCCCGCCGTCCCGTCCGCCGACAACCCGCTGCTCGAACCCTCGTCCCTCCCCCTGCAGCTGCCGCCGTTCGCGCAGATCACCCTCGAGCACTGCCGCGAGGCGGTGCTGGCCGGGATGGCCGAGCAGCGTGCTGAGGTCGCTGCCATCGTCGGGTCGCCCGAGCCGCCGACCTTCGAGAACACCGTCGTCGCGCTGGAGCGGTCCGGGCGGCTGTACCGCCGGGCCGGTGCGGTGTTCCACAACCTCGCCTCGTCGGTCGCGACCGACCGGCTGCGTGAGATCGAGCGGGAGCTGGCGCCGCTGGAGTCCGCGCACGGCGACGCCCTGCGGCTGGACCCCGCCCTGTTCGCCCGCATCGACGCCGTCCACGCGCAGCGGCACGACTCGGGCCTGGACGCCGAGGCGGTCCGGCTGGTGGAGCGCTACCACCTGGACTTCGTGCTCGCCGGCGCGCGGCTCGACGAGGCCGGCCGGGCCCGGCTGACCGAGCTGAACCGCGAGCTCTCGGAGCTGTCGACGACGTTCGGGCAGAACCTGCAGCTGGCCACCGAGGCCGCCGCGGTCGCGGTGAGCGACGCCGCTGAGCTCGACGGGCTGGGCCCGGAGGAGGTCGCCGCGGCAGCCCGCGCGGCCGCCGACCGAGGGGCGACCGGCTTCCTCATCCCGCTGCTGCTGCCCACCGGTCAGCCGGTGCTGACCAAGCTGCGCAACCGGGAGCTGCGCCGCCGGGTGTTCGAGGCCTCGGTGGGTCGGGCGTCGGGCGGCGAGCACGACAACGGGCCGGTCGCCGTCCGGATAGCCCGGGTGCGCGCCGAGCGTGCCCGGCTGCTCGGCTTCGACACCCACGCCGACCTGGTGCTCGCCGACCAGACCGCGCGCAGCACCGCGGCGGTCGACGCGATGCTCGGCCGGATGGTGGGCCCGTCGCTGGCCAACGCGCAGGCGGAGGCGGCCGCGCTGGGCGAGGTCGCCACGCGGGACGGCGTGACCGACCTGGCGCCCTGGGACTGGGCCTTCTACAGCGAGCGGGTGCGCGCCGAGCGGTACTCGGTCGACACCGCGGCGCTGCGACCGTGGTTCGAGCTGGACCGTGTGCTCGTCGACGGTGTCTTCGCCGCCGCCGAGCGGCTCTACGGCTACCGGTTCACGCCGCGGCCCGACCTCGCCGGCTACCACCCCGACGTCCGGGTCTGGGAGGTCACCGACGCGGACGGACGGACGATCGGCCTCTACCTCGGCGACTTCTACGCCCGCGAGGGCAAGCGTGGTGGGGCCTGGATGAGCTCGTTCGTCACCCAGTCGCGGCTGCTGGGCACCCAGCCGGTCGTCGTGAACAACCTCAACGTCACCCGTGGCGCCGAGGGGCAGCCCACCCTGCTGACCCTCGACGAGGTCAACACGCTGTTCCACGAGTTCGGCCACACGCTGCACGGCCTGAGCTCCGCCGTCACCTACCCGCGCTTCTCCGGCACCAGCGTGCCGCGGGACTTCGTCGAGTTCCCGAGCCAGGTCAACGAGATGTGGGCGCTGTGGCCGGAGGTGCTCGCCGGCTACGCCAGGCACGTCGAGACCGGTGAGCCGCTGCCGGCCAGCGTCGTCGAGGCGATCGAGGCCGCCCAGCTGTGGGGCGAGGGCTTCGCGACGCTGGAGTACCTGGCGGCCACCCTGCTCGACCAGGCCTGGCACCGGATCACGCCGGAGACCGAGATCGGCGACCCGCAGGAGTTCGAGCGGGCCGCCCTCGAGGCGGCCGGCGTCGCCTACGACCTGGTGCCGCCGCGCTACCGGACGACGTACTTCCAGCACGTCTTCGCCGGGGGCTACGCGGCCGGGTACTACTCCTACATCTGGTCGGAGGTGCTCGACGCCGACACGGTGGAGTGGTTCAAGGAGAACGGCGGGCTGCGCCGGGAGAACGGCGAGGTCTTCCGGTCGCGGCTGCTGTCCGTCGGGGGAGCGGTGGACCCGCTGGAGGCCTTCCGCGCCGTCCGCGGCCGGGACGCCGACCCCACCCCGCTGCTGCGCCGTCGCGGGCTCTGCTGACTGCGGTCCTCCGGACCGCACCGCGGCCAGGTGCCGTGCCCCGGCTGCGCTGAGCCGCTGCGTCGTTCCTCGCGGGACCCTCCGGGCCTCCACTCGTCACGACAGCACCGCTACAACCAGGGGAGCGAGAGCACCAGGTCCAGGTCGTCGGGGCTGTCACCCTCGCGGACCAGCCGGTTGGGCTGGCGGTGGCCGCACGCCGTGCAGCGGTGGACCACCTGCCAGCCCTTGCCCGACTTCTCCACCAGGCCGATCGGCTCCATCGGCGCCCGGCACGTGCTCGCCCGGTCGCCGGGCAGGTCGTCGACGTGCAGCGACCACAGGCACACCGGGCAGTGGTTGCGGTAGTGCCCGTCGCTGTTGGCCGGCACCGCCGACCCGCAGTGCACGCAGGCGAACCCGGTGTTCTCCACCCGCCGGGAGCGGACGGGGCTCACGGTCGGGACCCGGTCAGGGGACGAAGGGCTCGACGGCGACGACGTCGACGGTGATGTCGCGGCCGTTGGGCGCCTGGTAGGTCACCGTCGTCCCGGGCTCTGCGCCGAGGATGGCCGAGCCGAGCGCCGACTCGGGGGAGTAGACCTGCAGCCCCGTCGTCCCGGCGATCTCACGCGAGCCGAGGAGGAACTTCTCGGTCTCGTCGTCACCCTGGAAGCGGATGGTGATCACGGTGCCGGTGGCGGCGTGCGTCGCCGTCGTGGGCGCGTTGCCGACGCGGGCCTTGCGCAGCAGGTCCTCCAGCTGGCGGATGCGGGCCTCCTGCTTGCCCTGCTCGTCCTTGGCGGCGTGGTAGCCGCCGTTCTCGCGCAGGTCGCCCTCCTCGCGGCGGGCGTTGATCTCGGCGGCCATGGCCGGACGGCCCGCCACCAGCTGGTCGAGCTCGGCCTTCAGCCGGTCGTGGGCCTCCTGGGTCAGCCAGACGCCCTGGTCCTGCTCGTCAGTGGGGGTGGACACGGCAGTGCTCCTGAAATGTCGGTGGCCGCCCCCCGTCCGGGGAACGGCCGCGTTCAGAACGGCCAACGTAACACCGTCGGCCGGGGTCGGTGTTCCACCGCACCCTGGCCTCCGGGATGCGGAACGCCAGCGTACCGAGAGGTGACGAGCGCCACGATCGCCCGATCGAGGGCCCTGGCGGCGGCGGCACCCCTCGTCACCGGTGGATGATGGGCCGGTGACCGAAGCAGACCCGTTGCGCCTGCTCGCCGTGCACGCCCACCCCGACGACGAGTCGAGCAAGGGCGCCGCGACCATGGCCAAGTACGTCGCGGAGGGTGTCCGCGTCATGGTGGCGACCTGCACCGGGGGTGAGCGCGGTTCGGTGCTCAACCCGGCGCTGGACCGGCCCGACGTCTGGGAGCACCTGCCGGAGATCCGCCGCGAGGAGATGGACCGGGCGCGGGAGATCCTCGGCGTCGAGCAGGAGTTCCTCGGGTTCGTGGACTCCGGCCTGCCCGAGGGCGACCCGCTGCCGCCGCTGCCCGAGGGCTGTTTCGCGCTGGTGCCGACCGAGGAGGCGGCCGCGCCGCTGGTCGAGCTGATCCGCCGGTTCAAGCCGCACGTGATCACCACGTACGACGAGCGCGGCGGCTACCCGCACCCGGACCACATCAAGACCCACGACGTCTCGGTGCACGCCTTCGACGCCGCCGGCGACCCCGACCGCTACCCCGGGCTCGGGGAGCCGTGGCAGCCGCTCAAGCTCTACTACCACATGGGCTTCACGCTGCCCCGGACCCGGGCGCTGCACGAGGCGATCCTCGCCTCGGGGCAGGAGTCGCCCTACGCCGAGTGGCTGGCGAACTGGGACCCCGAGCGGGACATGTCGCACCGGGTCACCACCAAGGTGCCGTGCGCGGAGTACTTCGCCGTCCGGGACGCCGCGCTGATCGCGCACGCCACCCAGATCGACCCGAACGGC